>JAISQR010000414.1 GCA_031274035.1 Treponema sp.
TTTATAAAAGCCCGCGGATATTTCGGGCGGCGTGATGAATTCTATAATGCCCTGCGCACCTTCTTCTGGGCTTTTGAGTTTCAAACATGGGAAGACCTTCTGTTTTTTGTTAGCGCCCACGCCAGAGGCGGCTAAAAGTAAAATTGCTGCTGCCGTCAAACATGTCTTGACAAATATAATAGATGTATTTATAGTAATTTTTGTATACTTCAAAGGAAGTGGGGTGAAAACCCTCCGCTATCCCGTAACTGTGATGGGGATATTTCCATCGTGAACGGCCACTGGCCCCCAAGAAACTTTGTTTCCAGGGCTGGGAAGGCCGGTGGAAATAGACGACCCTAAGTCAGGAAACTTTGGTATACGCCGGACCTTTACAGGTCCGCATCATTTTCCAGGCTTCGTGGATTGAGCCTAAGGAGTAAACTATGTTTTCCTCTTTTTCTTCCTTTAAAAAAGGTGTTTTTGTAAAAAAAGCCTTTTCCTTCTTTTTTGCCCTGTGCCTTGTTATGGGTGCGGCGCTGTTTACCGGCTGTGATCTGGACGGGGATGAAGTTCGTGTTGCCGAATTAAGCGGAAACTGGATATCTGCCGGTGGCGATCACTTCATCGTTGATACAACCAACAATACCTTCAGTTACTGGTTCGGTACGGAACCGAGTTACGGAGACGGAAGCATGGATTATAAAGGAAATATTGTCGGTGAAGTTCTTGCTGATAAAACCCTCTTACAATCCAAATATGGCTACCTCACCATTCAGATCACCTATGCCGGTGAGTATGGTCCAACTGTTGGCAAGTATTTCGTCATTCACTGGAAAGAGTTGACCCCTTCCGCCGTAGAGGAAGCGGGAGCGTATAAAGAGGGTGGCAACAACAATGGCATGGACTCAATAGCAGAAGCGGAGGCTGAATATACCGTTGATAATGGTTATTTTGGTATGTTCGGTGCTTATAGCAAAGAATGAATCGCTCCTGCCTTGCTAGCAGATTTCTTGCAGTCCTCTTTCTTGTAGTCCTTATTCATTTTCCCTTGTTCCCCCAGGAAGCTGCGGAGACGACGGAAACTGGTAACGAATCCCTTGAAGACGAATACTTCCTTATGGAAGAAGACGAGGGCGTTACCGTAACCGCCAGTCCGGAGACCACCCAGCAGATGAAAGTGGTTGGCAGGGAAGAAATTGACCGCGCCCATGCCCCGGATTTGGCAACTCTCTTGCAGGAAACCTTAGACTTGGGCATTACCCGCTACGGTCCCTACGGAAACCAGACGGACATTAACATGCGGGGTTTCGACTCGGAACGGATCGCCTTCCTGATTGACGGTGTGCCCGCCAATGCTTCCAGTTCAGGGGAATTTGACCTGTCCATGATAGACCTCAACGCTGTAGATCGGATCGAGGTAATCTACGGCGGGTCCGATTCAAAATACAACGTAACCGGCGCGTTAGGCGGGGTTATCAATATCATCACCGTAAAAAAACAGGCGCCGGGCCTTAGGATAGCGGGCGTTTTTTCAAATACCGCCGCCCTGCCGGGGGAATATTATAAACCACAGGCGGGCGCCCAGAACCCCCAATGGCAGGACCTTGTTGATACCCAAAATATCGCCCTTTCCTTGGGGCTTGGTACTGAGAAATCCTCCTGGTCCGCAGGGCTCTTTGCCAATCGTGCGGGAAACCATTTTCTTTTTAAGGACTACTACGGTAGGACGCTCCGCAGGGAAAGCAACGAGGTATGGGATGCCGGGGCTTCCCTTTCCTTTGTTCGGGATTTACCGGATTATACAAAACTGATTGCCGGCGGAGACCTCTACTACGGCGACAAGAATATTCCCCTTTCGGGAATCTCTGAAGAAGCGGAAAAACAAAAAGATTTTTCTACCCGGCAGAACCTTATGCTGGATATGCCCCGTGCTTTTCGGGACGACCTTTCCGCTGAAGGTTCCCTCACCCATACATGGCATACCTTGGATTATGGGAGCGCGTCCCGCCACGATCAGCATATCATCACGGCGATAAACCGCTGGGGCTGGTATCCCCTGGATTGGCTTACACTCAGATTCGGAGGGGACTACCGGTATAGTTATCTCGATTCCTCCGATATGGGTTTCCATGACGGGCATGATGGCGGGGTTTACCTAACCGCTGAATACCGGCCTGTAAAGCAGTTCCTCATCATCCCTTCGGTCAAGGCTGTTTTCAGCGGCAGCGGAACCGCTCCGGTAACAATTGTACCAAAACTTGGTTTTCTCTGGCGCCCGTCAGATTCCCTTACCATCAAAAACAACTATTTCCGCGGTTTCAAATTGCCCGATTTTGAAGACCTCTACTGGACAGGAGGCGGCATGTACGGCAACCCGGACCTGAAGCCTGAAGACGGCTGGGGAGCGGACTTGGGCCTTATCTATAAGTTAAATGATAAGATAAATATAGAGGCGGGGGGATTTATCCAGCGGACCTCCGATTCCATTCACTGGTACAGTTCCGGCGGAATCTGGAAACCCACGAATATAGGAGAAGCGATCTTCTTCGGCCTCGATTCAAAATTACGTTTTGATATTCCCTTCTCTCCGGGACCATTTGAAAAAATCGGCGTCTCCCTATCCTATCAGTTTCTATTAAGTTATCTCTTGAGTTACGGCTATAGTTACAATTCGGATAAACGGATACCCTATATGCCGCTGCATACGGCGGGGGTTTCCATTAATATTCCCTGGAATGCTAAATTCCAGGAACACGGCGGTTCCCTGGTAATTTCCGGCCATTACGAGTATCTGCGTTATGCAGATACCGCGAATCTTACCGCGCTTAAACCCTATTTTCTGCTGAACGCGAACTTTAACCAGGGGATAAATAAAAACCTTTCCGCCTTTGTGAGCCTTCGCAATATATTGAATCAATCTTACGAATCTTTTAACGATTACTATATGCCGGGCCTCACCGTTACCTTGGGAATGCGGATGAATTTTGCAGACGCAGGGGTGACAGACACCTTTTTGGGCGACCCCTAACCAAAACCTTCGTGCCTTTAGCGGTTGAGAACAGTCGTTTTCAAGGGTATATCTTAGACCAAGGTTGACCATGCCCCCGCTAAAGTCTACCATGTTACCATGAAACACTGGACCGACAGGCGGCTTGCGGGGCTTATCTGGCCGCTTATCATCGATCAATTGCTCTTGGTATTGATTGGCATTGTGGATACTATCATGGTGGCGGCCCTGGGGGAAGAAGCTGTTGGCGGTGTGTCCCTGGTGGATGCGGTCAATGTAGTGCTGATAAGCATGTTTTCCGCCCTGACAACAGGAGGCGCGGTTGTTACAAGCCAGTTTTTGGGAAGGGATGATGTAAACAATGCTTCCAACGCGGCAAGGCAGCTTCTCTATACGATAGCGCTGCTGTCGCTTTTCCTGACAGCAGCCGCGCTTGCGTTCTATTCATTCATTCTAAAGCTGATATACGGGGGTATTGCTCCCGGTATAATGGCCAATGCGGAAGTCTATTTCTTTTGGACCGCAATGAGTTATCCCTTTGTCGCCCTCTATCTTTCAGGCGCGGCTTTGTTCCGGGCCCAGGGCAACAGCCGCATCGGTATGTGGGTTTCGCTTTCCGTGAACATCATCAATGCAGGGACAAACGCCCTCTTTATCTTCGGTTTTGGTTGGGGTGTATTCGGAGCGGCCTTTGCAACGCTTCTTGCAAGGTTTGTAGCCGCCCTTATAGTTCTTATCCTCCTGCATAATTCAAAAAAAATACCGGCGAGTATACAAGGAATACATAAGATAAGGCTTATGCCTAAAATTATACGGAGCATCCTCAAGGTAGGCATACCGAACGGGGTGGAGGGGGCCATGTTCCAGATCGGAAAGCTCTTTCTGGCACGGCTTGTCTCGACCTTCGGGACCGTTGCTATTGCGGGAAACGCCGTGGCAAATATCATTATGACCATAGGGAACCTTCCGGGTATGGCTATAGCCCAGGCCCTGCTTACGGTGGTGGGTCAGTCTATGGGTGCAGGCGAATTTGACGATGCGCGCCGCTATACCGGCAAGCTCATCAAATGGAACTATGCGGTGATGATAGTCTACAATATCTGCATTATCTCGCTTATGCCGCTTTTCTTCCGGCTTTTTGCCCTTGAGCCTGAAACCATACGCATAGCGCGTTTGTGCGGTACGATTTTCTGCGCGGCGGCTATGGTTATCTGGATTCCGGCCTACTGCCTTCCCTTTGCCCTGCGCGCCGCCGGAGACGGCAAGTATACGATGATCGTTGCAAGCCTTGCCATGTGGCTTATCCGTGTCGGCCTTGCCTACATCCTGGCCTGGTTTTTCGGCTTTGGGGTCATCTGCGTGTGGATTTCTATGGTGGGGGAATGGATAGCCCGCGCAAGCTGCTTTACCCTGCGGTGGAGAAGCGGACGCTGGAAAGAGAAGAGGGTGATCTGACAACACGCTGCGAACCCTCCGGCTCTCATTCATATTCCGAATTGAAGATTATATTTTTCCTGGTTTGCAAATTACCTCATTGACCAGTATCCTCTAAAATGCTATTCTATAAACCAGTTCCAAAACGTTTGTAGTTTTGAAACCGGCTAAGGCAGTAATTCTGTAAATGTTGCCTATTATAACCATGTATTGAGAGGTAAACATTCCTATGGCTTCCAAAGGGAAAAAACCGGTTCAACCGGATGAAGAATCGTTGAAATTTGATTTTGTCCGCCGTTTTAAGGCAAATCCTTTTCTTTTTATCGGAACCCTGTTTATTCTAGTTATTGTAGTCGTTGCTTTTGTATTCGTCCCCGCGTTTGTTCCCGAAGCCCAAGGCGGCGGTAGGGAACTAGTATTCGGCGCATACAATAAAACACCCATCAGATACGTGGCGGGGAACTATTTTTCCCAGGCTTATGGGATGGCTTCCAATTCCAGTAGAGCTCAGGGGAATAGCGGCGATTACTTTATTGAACTACAGAATATGCGGCAGGCTTTTGAGGATACGGTGGTTCATACCGGTATACTTTATGAGATGGAACGTGCAGGTTATACCGTCCCTACAGAAACCGTGAACGATGCTGTGGCGAAACTTTTTTTGGATGAAAACGGTATTTTCTCCGCTTCACGCTACAACTCCCTGGACGATACCGAAAAGAAAACCCTCTGGCGGCGGCAGCAGGAGAGCCTTATTAAAGAACACTATATCTCGGATCTGAGCAATCTTAGGGTCTCTTCAAAGGAAACTTCTTTTATTGCGTCTATGGCAAAACCGCAGCGGACCATTGATATGGCGGTCTATTCCCTCACTTCTTATCCAGAATCGGAGATATTAGCCTTTATCCAGGCTAATCCCGATGTTTTCCGTGTTACGCATCTTTCCAGGATCACCGTTGAATCAAGCGAGGCCGAGGCCGGGCGGATACTTACAGCTATCCAGGAGGGGGCGGCGTTTGAGGATCAGGCAAGGCTCTATTCCAAGGATTCTTACGCAACGAACGGCGGGGATATGGGTATAAAAATGGCCTTCGAGCTTGAAAGCGAGGTGCTTGAGGTGAATGAACGGGAAGCGCTTGCCGGTTTGGAGAAAGGCGCTTTTAGCAATATTTTCAAAGTTTCCTCTGGTTGGGCCTTCTTCCGTGCCGAAGAAAGCCCGAGCCCTGTCGATACCTCGGTTTCTGCCAATATCGATAAGATACGTTACTACATGCAGGACAGAGAACGCGGCCATATAGAGGAATATCTTGTTGCCCAAGCGGAAGAGTTTATCGCTCTGTGTGCGGAAATAGGTTTTGACGAGGCCCTATTGCAGAACGGCCTTGAAAAACGCAGCATAGGCCCCTTGCCCCTCAATTATGGTAACGTGGACCTTTTTCCATCTCTCTCTTATTTTGCGACGGATTTAACTAATGCCGATACCAACGAAAATTTCTGGGTGGCGGCCTTTTTCACGCCGTTGTTTACCGCTTCACAACCGCTGGTTATCGGAGACAATATCATTGTCTTTTATCCCCGCGAGGAAACAGACGAAGTTGATACAGAGTTGATTGAAAACTACTATCCTACCTATTATCTAAGCTACATTATGGATAGAAGCATTCATTCGCATTTTATGAATAGCAAAAAGCTGGAAGATAATTTTTACAATATCTATTTCGGCAATTAACCGGTTTTATGCACAGACACTAGATAAGGGTGTGCAACGTTCAGCCTATGACCCCCGATCCGCCCCGCCGGATACCGTGCCGCCGGGGTTTTTCCGTTTCCTATATGGGCAAGCCTCTGCTTTCATGTGTTGATCCGATTGCCCAGGGGGAAAAACTTTCGCAAGCTCTTGCATTACGCGGCAGGACGCTCTACTATTGCCCCTCCCCGCTCTTCGGCTATGGTCTTAACCTGATCCTCAACCGCCTTCCTTCGGATTCGTTTGTTTTATGTGTAGAAACGGACGAACAACTCTACGCCTTTTCCCTTAGTTTTTTCGACGAAAAGCTCCTCAGCCATCCCCGTCTGCGTTTTGTAAGGACAGACGATCCTGCACGTCTCTGTGCCTATGTGGAAGATACCTGGGGCAAAAGGGCCTTCCGCCGGGTGGAGACAATCAAGCTCTCAGGCGGCTGGCGTCTATTCCCGCAAATCTACAACGCTCTTGCCGAAGCCCTGGAACAGAACATAGCAACCGAGTGGGGCAATGCCATGACGCTCATCAGGCTTGGCCGCCGTTACAGCAGGAATACCATCAGAAACCTCGGCCTTCTTGCCGGCGCCCGTTCCGTTCGGGCTCTGTTCTTTGACAAACCGATCCTGGTACTGGGCGCGGGCCCGTCTCTCGACCCTGCCCTGGACACAATCACGGCGTATTTCGGCGGCGCCCTGAATACGCCCCGGGCGGACGAGCTTTCCCAGCCCTGCCTCCGTCCTTTTGCGATCATCTGCGCTGATACCTGTCTCCCCAGCCTTTACGAACGGAACATCAAGCCGGATCTGGTCATAGCCTTGGAATCTCAGCACTGGAACCTCCGCGACTTTATCGGACTTGACCGCTGGAAAATACCCCTGGCCATGGATCTCTCCAGCCTTAGCGCCCACAGGAACATCCTCGGCGGGGAAGTCTATCTTTTTACAAGTTTCTGGTCGAGCCTCAGCCTGTTTGAACGGCTCAATGCCGCGGGCTTACTCCCCGCCCCCATTCCACCCCTGGGCTCTGTGGGACTGAGCGCTGCGGCCCTGGCCCTGGAGCTTTCCGCAGGCAAGGTTATTACCTGCGGTCTGGATTTTTCTTTCAGCCTTGACAGATTCCATGCCCGTTCAAGTCCGGGGCATCTGGAAAAGCTGCGGCGTCAAAACCGTTTCCGCAGCCTGCTCAATGGTGAAGCCGCTTTCCGAAAAGGAACATTCAAAACGCTTGCCAAAAACGGCGGGCGGGTCTACAGCGATCCGGGCCTTAAATCATACCGGGACCTTTTTGAACAGGAATTTGCCGGTAACGGCCCGCGGGGAAGCGGCGCAGGAAAAGCCGGAAGGCTTTTTGATATTGGGGGAACAGGTCTGCCCCTGGGCATACCTGTTCTGTCGCAGGAAGAAGCCCTTGCCGCCCTTAGATCCAGCGCCCCTCCCCTCTCTGCCGGGCCGGTTCCTGCTTTACCGGATAAAGCCCTTGTACGCAGCTTTATCACCGGCGAACGGGAAAAACTCACCCTGCTTAAAGATACGCTTTCGGGCGCAACTGTTGTAACACCCGCAAGTCTTGAAGGACTTTTGGATTATTGCAGCTATCTCTGGCTGCACTTCCCAGAATGCGCCGGCGCCGGCGGCAAGCGGCCTTCAGCACAGAACGCATCCTTCCTTAAACGGGTGCGCACCGAGATAGACCCTTTCCTTAGGGATTTCGATATAAGTCTGCAAGAACTGGAAAAATGAATTTTCTTATAGGGATGTTGAATTGCAGTGCCGACGCATATAAACGCTTCGTTCCTTGCAAACGCAAAACCCCATAACATTATAAAAATTTCATGCGTTTACCAGACAAAAGAGAAGAAACTGCCTTGACACAAAAAACAATTTACTACAAGATATTCTTTAATTGACTTTTTTGAAAGAATTGGTCAATAAGGCGCATTGTACGGACTAGGGCGGCATTTACTTTCCGAATAAGACCGAGTGGTGGAGGAAATCCGGGTTAAGGCTGCCCTGTCGCACAGAAGATGCGCCTAACGCCTGCATTGCGGGCGTTATCATATCAAACGGCGGCGGGCGGTACGGTCTGGTTTGTATTCATACAACAATATAACCGCATCTCACAGCCGTCTAAACACTAGGAAAAGCAGTAAAATGAAGTTTGATTTAAGATTGAGCGGTGGCATAGGAATGCGCAGCGGCAAAGAACGGCGCAGCGGTGTAGAACGGCGCGTCAGTAAAATACCGTACCCAGGGGGGGGGGGGGGGACAGACGCAGCGGCATAGATAGACGCAGCGGTAAAGATAGACGCATAGAATTTATTGACCTGTTGAAATGTTTCGCAATTTTTTGTGTTCTCTGGTTCCACGCGATTGAAGTTTTAAATGATGCGAATACGGTTCCAACAAGCCTGCATTTTTTCCCGCGCGATCCGGTTCATATATTCATCGTTACATTTAATATGCCGCTTTTTTTTATGATAAGCGGTTTTTTCTTTAGTTCATCTTTGAAATTAAGTTTTAAAGAAGTCTTATGGAAGAGATTCCTCGTACTGATTATACCTCATATTGCATGGATTATTATACTTGCACTTGCCGATTGGGCGATGCCGATTGTGGGTTGGGGGAGGGCGACTGGTAGACCTTTTAGTATCCTGGGGCAACTAGAGGCATTCTTTAAGCCAGACCCAAGAACTGATCTTTGGTTCTTTAAAGATTTATTTATAACCGATTTAATAATTTTCGCCTCTTGCAAAATCTTTAAAAAGCTCCCTGTAGCGTTTATTGCCAGTATGCTTTTTGTGCTGTTGTTTGATTGCTTCGGGGTAGTCGGCAAGGTACAACGGTTTATGTTGCCTATTTTCTGGACCGGTATCCTGTTAAAAACACACTACCATGTTTTTACCAAGCATTTAAACAAACTGCTAATAGGTTTCGGTATTTTGTTCGCAGTCAGTGTGTATCTTTACGATTTTACATATATGATCTATCGCTCGGATTTCCCTCCGATTATCAATTTTCAGCAATCCTTTGCAGAGGGGAAAGTTATCTTTAATTTTACTGATATTGACAAATCGGGTTTCCGGTTGTTGGCTGGTGTTGCGGGAAGCCTCTTCTTTTTTGCCTTGTTTCAAAGGATATGGAAAAAGAATGTCGTTACTACATTCCTTAGCCGCTGTGGACAACTAACTGTAGCAATATATGGATTACAAGCAATTCTCCTTCAAAGGGTTATGGTGAACATACTAGATTTTTCAGGTATTAATATGTGGCTTTATTGGGTGATTATTACTCCAATCGCTGCTGCTTTTACATTCTTTGCTTGCGTTTTATTGACAAGATTGATTCAAAAGAATAAGCCTCTTTCCTTTATGCTCTTTGGAAGTTCATTGGTGGCAAACCGGCCGGCGGTTAGGAATAAAAAATTCAGTTCAAATTGACGGCGTTGCATAACCGGTAGTTCTTTTGAGGGGGTATCTATGAAAATAGGCGTTAGGCTGGTGTGGATGATCAGCGTCTTAATTATTATTGCTATTACTTTGTCGGCCAGCGTTACGCTGAGTATTTCTCAGCGGGAAATCAGTAAGCTGGCGGAGGAGCAGGCGGAAAGTCTTGCGAAAAAGGGCGTTGAAGAGATAAAAAATTGGTTCGATTCTTACGTTGATACGGCAAGAACCATCGCGCAAGTGATGGAAGGATACAAGGACATTCCGGCGGAGGAACGGCGGACGTATTTCAATTTTATGCTGAAACAGGTACTTCTAGCGCATCCCGAAATAAACAGTGTCTATGCCAATTGGGCGCCGAGTGTCCTGGATAATATGGACGCAGAGTACGCCAATACCCCCGGTACTGATGAAACCGGCCGGTATATACCAGCCTTTGTAAATTCACCTAATGGACCTATTTTGTTGGCTATCACAGGATTCCCTTTTGAGGCGGTCGTGCAAGTAACCGGGGGAAATGAGTTTGTATTTGAACCCTCGTTGTCTACACAGGAAGGGCAGCAAGGGTATGGCAACACATTAATAGTAAATCTTTGTGTTCCCATAAAAGATAACGGCAGGTTGGTGGGGATCACCGGCCTAGTCTTTAAATTATCAACCATACAGGCCATCGCCGATACAATTAAGCCCCTGGGGGACGGGTATACCATGGTATTCAGCGGCGGGGGCCTTATCGCCGCGCACCCCGACTCCAGCCGCTTGGGAAAGAACATCAAAGAAACCGAAAACGATACCTTTGGGGCGTCCCTTGATACCATAACGGACGCGGTTGCTAACGGAAGAACAGCGGCTGTCGTCGTTCCCTCCCCCCAGGGGGCTATGGAGTATTATTCCCTGCCCTTTACCATCGGCGGCAACCCTAAGCCCTGGACGCTCGTGGTCGGGGTTTCCCGCAATACCGTCATGGCCCCGGTCTACCGTATCCTCACCATCAGCATCGTCATCGGCGTCCTCTCTATCGTCTTCATGTCGGTCAGCGGGTTTTTTATCGCCCGCTCCATCAGCCGCCCCATAACCCAAACCATGGAAACGCTCAAGTTCGTAGCCGAGGGGGACCTGACCAAGCAGATGGATAACACCTCCAAGGACGAACTGGGCGATCTGGCCCGCTACCTGAACTGGACGGTGGAGCGAATCAAAGCCCTGATCTTCGCCATCAAGAACGAAGCCGCCATGCTCTCGCAAACGGGTATGGAAATGGCCTCCCATACCATAGAAACGGCGGCGGCCGTCAACGAAATAACGGCGAACATCCGCAGCATCAAAGACCTGGTGAGCAGCCAGTCCGACAGCGTGGCGGGTACGAGCGCCGTGATAAACGGCATCATAACGCACATCACGGCCCTTGAGCAGTTGGTGGAAAATCAAATGATACGGACGGTATCCATGTCATCCTCTTCGATAGAAGAGATGGTCGCCAACATCCAGAGCGTAACCCAAACCCTCATCAAGAATGTAGACAACGTAACGGCGTTGGCGGAGTCGTCAGAAGTGGGGCGCAGCGGGTTACAGGAAGTGGCGGCGAACATCCAGGATATCGCGCACGAATCGGAGGGGCTGCTGGAGATCAACGCGGTGATGGAAAACATCGCCAGCCAGACGAACCTGCTCTCTATGAACGCGGCCATAGAAGCGGCGCACGCGGGGGAGGCGGGGAAGGGGTTTGCGGTGGTGGCCGGGGAGATACGGAAGCTGGCGGAGTCGTCAGCGGCGCAGTCCAAAACAATCGGGACGGTGCTCAAAAAGATCAAAGATTCGATAGGGAAGATCACCAAGTCCACGGAGGGGGTGCTGTTGAAGTTTGAGGTGATAGGGGAGGAGCTAGGGACGGTAACGAAGCAGGAGAAAGGGGTGAGGGACGCGATGGAGGAGCAGGGGGCGGGGAGCGCCAGCATACTGGAGGCGATAGGGGACTTGAACGAAATAACGCGGCAGGTGAAGGCAAGGAGCGGAGAGATGGAGGAGGGGAGCCGGCAGGCGATACGGGAGGAAAAGGGATTGAAACAGATGACGGAGGAGATATGGGGAGGAGTGAGCGAGATAGCGACGGGTGCGGAGCAGATTAACGGGTCGATGGGCCGTGTAGCGGAGATAAGCGCGGATAACCGGCAGCGGATAGCGGCGTTGATGAACGAAGTAGGCAAGTTCAAGGTGGAATGACGCGGGGCCGCCGGTACGCCTGCCATTCTTCAGGGTTTGTTCATTCCCCTAATTTTTCTAATCTTCCCTGGTTTTAAGAACCGCCAGGAATGCGCTCTGCGGTAATTCCACATCGCCGACCATCTTCATGCGTTTCTTGCCTTCCTTTTGCTTTTCAAGGAGTTTGCGTTTTCGGGTAATGTCCCCGCCGTAACATTTTGCAAGCACATCCTTGCGTACAGCATTGATGGTTTCGCGCGCTATGATCTGGCTGCCTATAGCGCCCTGTATAGGAATTTTAAACTGCTGCCGGGGTATCTCTTCCTGAAGGCGCTCACATACAAAACGGGCGCGCTCGTATGCGCCCCCCCTGAACACAAGCTGGGACAGGGCGTCTACGGCCTTGCCGTTAAGGAGTATGTCGAGCTTTACAAGCTCCGTAGATTTGTAGCCGGTAATATCATAATCAAAGGAAGCATAGCCCCGGCTGATACTTTTCAGACGGTCATAAAAATCGAAGAGCACTTCGGCAAGGGGCATTTCGTAGATCAGCTCTACCCGTTTCTCGTCAAGGTAGCTCATATTGCTCTGAACGCCGCGCTTTTCAAGGCACAACGTCATAATATTGCCCAGAAAGGCGGCGGGGGTGATGATCGAAGCGCGTATATATGGTTCCTCGGCGCTTTCTATGCGGCCTTCGTCGGGATACTCCTGGGGGTTGTCAACAAAAATTTCATCGCCGCTGCGCAGATGCACCCTATACTTGACAGAAGGAGCGGTAAAGATAACCGACTGATCGAATTCGCGTTCCAGCCTTTCCTGGATAACCTCCAGATGGAGCAGCCCCAAAAAACCGCAGCGGAAACCAAAGCCCAATGCTACAGAAGAATCTTTTTCGTATATAAGGGAAGCGTCATTCAGTTTTAATTTTTCAAGGCTTGTCTTTAGTTCTTCATAGTCGTTGGAATCTACCGGATAAATAGAAGAGAACACTACCGGCTTAACTTCTCGGAAGCCCGGCAGCGCGCTTTCGCAGGGGTTTTCCGCATCGGTAACGGTATCGCCCACCCTTACGTCGCTTACGGTTTTCACACCGGCGATAAAGTAGCCTACGCTGCCCGCGGCAAGTTCTTCCTGTTCAATAAGGGCCAGCCTGAAAAGACCTACCGTTTCTACCTCGTAGCAGGAGTTGTTGTACATGAACCGTATCTTCATGCCCTTTCTAAGTTTCCCGTCAAACAGCCTTACATGCACTACTACGCCGCGGTAGGGATCGTAATGGCAGTCGAAAATAAGCGCGCGCAGGGGGGAACTCCGGCTGCCCTGCGGCGCGGGGACGCGCCGAACAATAGCCTCGAACACCTCGTCAATGCCGGTTCCCAGGCGGGCGGACACCAGAAGGGCCGTATCGCTGTCAAGCCCCAGGTCCTTATCGATCTGCGCCCTGGCAGCCGGAATATCCGCGGCGGCCATATCAATCTTGTTTATCACCGGCACTATTTCCAGGTTATGTTCCAGTGCAAGGTACATATTAGAGAGGGTTTGGGCCTGTACGCCCTGGGTTGCGTCCACCAGGAGCAGGGCGCCTTCGCAGGAATTGATAGCGCGGGAAACCTCGTAGCTAAAGTCTACATGACCAGGTGTATCTACCAGGTTAAGCTCATATTCAAGGCCGCCGCTATCGGTATAGGGAATAGTTACAGCCTGGCTTTTTATCGTGATGCCCCGCTCCCGCTCTATGTCCATATTGTCGAGGATCTGATCCTGAAAATTACGATCATCAACAAGGCGGGCCTTCTGGATAAGCCTATCCGCCAATGTAGACTTGCCGTGGTCAATATGCGCGATAATACAAAAATTACGGATACATTCCGTGGGTACCATGCTTGGAATACTACCGGAAAAACATTAAAACCGCAAGGAGGCGGGAGGTCAGCAACTTTACTTTTAGCACTATATGTGGTAAAAATACCCTAAAAATGCTACAAAATTAAGCCGCTTTTCATGACCGACACCTTAAATGAAACCGCCCCTGCTTTTAACGCTTTCCATTCATAGTTTATGCGCGAAGCCCCACAGGCTCCTAGGAGTTTGTTGCGCTTCGCGCATAAAATAGTATAAATATTCATAAATATGAATATTTATACCTTGCAAACTCCGAATACTCGAAGAGTACAGCATGCCCATTGATCGGGATTTTT
>JAISQR010000003.1 GCA_031274035.1 Treponema sp.
CAGCTTCCTTCAGATTCCACCTCGCGGTGGACACCCTTGCTCTTGGCTAATGCTTCCTGCTACCGAGCGCATAGCGGACTTTCACCGTCGAGTTACCGCCCATGCTGGGCACACCTTTATGAGTTTGTGGGTTAAGGCCCCACAAACTCCTGGTCTGGCTTACTTGGTCCGTTTATAGTTCTTTATTTCCCGGCGTATATGTTCGGCAAGGGCGGCGCGGGGGACTCTGACCTGTTCCATGGAATCGCGGAAGCGGAGCGTTACCGTTCCATTCTCTTTACTTTCGTAGTCCACGGTAACGCAGAAGGGGGTGCCCGCTTCGTCCTGCCTCCGGTAGCGGCGGCCTATGGCTCCGCCCTGGTCATAATCGACGGCAAAATCTTCCATAAGCTCATTGCGTATATCCAGGGCCAGTTCGGCAAGACCGTCCTTTTTCATCAGGGGGAGAACGGCTACGGTTATAGGCGCAATGTTAGGATGGAAACGCAGCACGGTACGCCAATCATCGTCATTCCCCTTATCCGCTACCTTTTCTTCATCGTAGGCGTCGCAGAGGATCATGAGGAGGGTACGGGTAAGACCCGCGGATGTTTCTATAATAAAGGGAATATAACGCCCGTTACCGGCATCCTGGTCTATGTATTGAAGGTCCTTGCCGGAGAACTCGGTATGGCGGCTGAGATCGTAGTTTGAACGGTTGTGAACGCCTTCCAGTTCCCGCCAGCCCATTGGGAAAAGGTACTCTATGTCATAGGCATCCTTGGCGTAGTGGGCCAACTCGCCGGGGCCGTGCTGATGCCAGCGGAGGCTGTCCATTCTAATGCCGAGTTTTTCATAGTAGGCCCAACGCCGCTGCCGCCATTCGCCGAACCATTCAACATCGGTACCCGGTTTGACAAAGAACTGCATCTCCATCTGTTCAAATTCGCAAGTGCGGAAAATAAAATTCTTGGTAACAATCTCGTTGCGGAACGCCTTACCGATTTGGGCAATACCAAAGGGGATCTTCATCCGGTTTGATTGAATAATATTTTTGTAGTTAACATAGATACCCTGTGCTGTTTCAGGGCGCAGGTAGATAATGTTTGAATCGTCTTCTATGGGGCCTATATGGGTTTTAAACATCAGGTTGAATTTTCTGGTGTCGGTAAGCTCCCCGCCGCAATCCGGACATTTTTTGGCCGCAAGGTTTTCCCCCGGAATCTGATCGGCACGGAAACGCGCCTTGCATTTCTTGCAATCCACCAAAGGATCGGTAAAATTTTCCACATGCCCCGAGGCTTCCCATGTACGTTTGTGCATTAGGATAGCCGCGTCAAGCCCTACGATATTGTCCCTAAGCTGGGTCATCTCCTTCCACCAATTTCGGGCTATCCGGTTTTTTAACTCTACCCCCAAAGGGCCGTAATCCCAGGCGCCGTTCTGACCTCCGTAAATTTCTGAAGACTGAAACACAAAACCGCGCCGCTTGGCAAGCGACGTGATCTTTTCCATGCTTGCCTTTCCCTGATACTCGTTTGAAACGTCGGACATTAATTACTCCTTCCCCAAAAGTATAGCAAAATACAGGCGGAGCTTCGAGGGGGTAGTACCCGTAATAAACGCTTTGCGGGCGTCCGTCGGCCTTTATCCGAGAGGGGCGCCCCTATGCGCTTACTTAGTAACGAGTGATCTGAACAGCGTAGAGATTCGTTTTCTCTTGGAATAAGCGCAAAGCGGCGCTAACTCATGGATATCTTCAAGCCGGAATACGAAACACCCCATAATCCAATTTTACGCGCTTTGCCGGGGCCAGGCTATACGTATAATTGCGACACAAAGCTCGAAAAGGAGGAACCTTTCGGCATAAATTCATAGGCCTATAGGAAAAAGAAATTCCTCTGTGCATTATTCCCAGGCTAAAACGCAGAAAAAGGTGAAATTTAAAAAAAATCAATATTTCTGAGGGGATTAAATCTTATTCTGGTTGTTGTCTACAGGCGATATTTAACTATCCACCACTTTTTAGACCTAAAATATTGAGATTTTATGCTTACCTGGCAGGTAGAAAAAACGAGGGCGGCTTACCCGCAAATGCTACAGACCCAGTTTACGGGCGTACATTCACAGGCTGCTTTTTGAGACGGCTCTACTATTTTGAACGGCTCAAATAGTGCGGGTTATCCTATTCCCGCGTTATCCCGGCAAAGGGATGGGTTTTGTACCGCATATCCCCGCTTTTTACCCGTTATCAGTTCCCTGACGCTCCAAATCTTCACTTTTCCCTTAAAGAGTTTCTCTTTTATCCTTATAAACACCGTTTTCATCCAGTCCTCCACCTCTTCCGTGTAGTTTATCACCTCGGAAAAGAAGCGATCCATCCAGAATGAACCGAACATATTGTGTTTTTTGTTCCAACTGCGGGTGAAGAGAGGCTGAATCCAGTGCATGATAGCAGAGATGGTACAACCAGTTCCGACATAGATGTACAGATCGACCCAGCTTTCTGTAAATTCGCAGCTTTTCAGGGTAAAGTTGAACTTTTTCTGGGCTGCATTAAGGATATCCCTGTACATGGATTGTGCATCGGTATCGAGGAAAGACTTTTCCCCGCGGTTCGTTTGAGCAGTAACGTGATGCACACTGTTTTCTTTTTGCTCGCGCG
>JAISQR010000035.1 GCA_031274035.1 Treponema sp.
ATCCTTATTCTTTCAACCTGGACTACCAATACGATGAACGCATACTCCGGCAGCCTGGCGGTTTCGGTATTGCTGGGTCTGGAGGAAAGGCGTTCAAACTTACCACTGTCATAACGGGACTTACCGGAACCATCCTGGGAGCGACGGGTATCCTGTCGCTGTATTTAGGCTTCCTCGGCCTCCTCTCCTCCCTGGTACCGCCCGTTGCTGGGGTAATTATCGCCGCTTATCTGGTGCGAATTCTGCGAGGCCGAAGGGTCGGAAAGGCGGGGCCGGTGGTTTCCGGAATTCCCGCCGGACCGGGCGGCTTTATCCTAAGGCTGGGCTTTCATCCTCCCGGCGTCATCGCCTACGGCCTGGGGGCGTCCGCGGCCTGGCTTACCGGCGGGGTGGTTCCCTTTTTTATTCCGCCCCTTAATGGTATTCTTGTGGCTATGGCGGTTTATATGGTTTTGGAGAAGCTGTTTTCCGTGCCGTCAAAACGATTCCCCTTACCAGTTTAGATACGGGTAAGAAAATTGAGAAATTGGTTGGGATTTTTGTCCTAAGGTGGATGTATTATGGAATGGAGCCGGGTATTTAAACAGGCCGTACCTTATTTGATAGTAGTTCTGCTTGCGTTGCTGATGATGGTATTGATGGGGTATTTTTCCGTTTCCGGGGTTCTGCGGGTACGGCTGATAGAGAATTCCCAGGAAACTCTCCATACCGCCGAAGAGAGTATTCAAGCAGGGTTTTCCCAAGCGAATCTAGTCCTTACTTACGCTTTTCACATGATCCGGGGTCTGATAGACCGGGGGGCATCCCAGCGGGATATTTGGAGCTATTTGAATGGGACCAGCAACTGGATGAACCGTACCGAAGACGGGCTTCCTGGTTTTAATGGACTTTACGGATACATCAGGGGCGAATTTTTCGATATCCAGGGGAATCCGCCGGACAAGGATTACGACCCCCGTCTGACGCCCTGGTATCAGACGGCGAGAAGCGGCGGCTCGGAGATGAGCTATACCTGGCCGTACCGGAACGAAAATACCGGCAAGATGATTATCTCGATAACGAAGAATCTCTACGGCCTAGGAGGAGAATATTACGGCACCCTTGTTGTTGATTTGGATATTGCCTGGCTGAACGATTATATCCGTTCCCGTATCCTAACCAACTATAGCTGGGGGGTGGTGATCAATCAGGATATGAGGGTGATTGCCCATTCCGAAGAAAAGTATGTGGCTCTGGATATTCGGGAACTCGATAGCGCGTTTGTGAACATAGTAGATGTTTTTTTACAGGAGGATACCAACCTTACACGGGTACGTAATTCGGAAGGTAAGTCCATAATTGTCCTTTTCCGGCGTATCTTTAACGGCTGGTACGTGGCCCAGTTCACGGAGGAGTCGGCCTATTACCAGGATATATATAAGATCGCCATAGACTTGACCTTCCTGGCGGTCGTACTGGCCCTGCTCCTGGGTACCATTATGCTCAGGATAAACGCAAAGAGCATGCAGGCCGATGAGGCAAGCAAATACAAGTCGGATTTTTTGGCAAATATGAGCCACGAAATCCGCACCCCCCTTAACGCGATCATCGGCATGAGCGAACTGGCTTTACAGGACATGGCGGCGCCGTCCCTGTCGGAATATCTTGTCAATATCAAGCAGGCGGGGGCAAATCTGCTTTCTATAATTAATGATATTCTGGACGTGTCAAAGATCGAATCCGGCAGTTTTCAGCTTGCGAAAATTCCCTACCAGACTACATCCCTCCTTAACAATGTTATCAATGTTATCCGGGTGCGTTTTCACGAAAAACCCATCCTGTTTCTTGCCAATATTGACGCCCGTCTCCCCAACGATATGATAGGCGACGAAGTGCGGATTCGTCAAATCCTGTTCAATATGCTTAGTAACGCGGTAAAGTATACCGAAGAAGGTTTTATCAAGTTTACGGTAACGGGAACCTTTACAGACGCCAACAGAATTACCTTGAATTTTGAAGTTTCCGACAGCGGCATTGGCATCAAGAAAGAGGATATGAAGGAACTGTTCGGTAATTTTACCCGCCTTGATCTGGAACGCAACCGGGGTATCGAAGGGACCGGCCTGGGGTTGGCAATAACCAAAAGGTTGTGCTACGAAATGGGGGGTGATATTACGGTATCGAGCGTTTACGGACAGGGTTCCACCTTTACCGCCATTATTCCCCAGGAATATTCTGGAAGCGCCGAATTGGCGGCGGTGGAGAATCCCGCGGCAAAGGGAGTATTACTGTACGATGAACACCCCCTATACGCCGATTCCGTTTCCGCTACCCTGGAAAATCTTGAGGTAGCCGTAACCAGACCGAACAGCGCGGAGGATTTTTTGACGGAATTGAAAACAGGACAATTTCCCTTTGCCTTTGTGTCCTCCGGCCTTGTGGAACAGGCCGTTGCGCTTATCCGCGAGGCAAAGTCCCGGACCAGCCTGGTACTTCTGGCGGATCTGGAGGAGACTTCTTCCTTTCAGGGTATTCCGGTTATTCTTATGCCCGCCTATGCGGTTCCGGTAGCAAATTTATTGAACGGCGTAATGGTGAATCAGGGCGGCAAGAAACCCCTGGCCCGTTTTATCGCTCCCGATATCCGGGTGCTCATTGTGGATGATATAATGACCAACCTCAAGGTTGCCCAGGGGCTTCTAATGACTTACCGGATGCAGGTTGATATTTGCGATAACGGCAGAGGATCAATCACTATGGTCAAGGTGAACCGGTACGATCTGGTTTTTATGGATCACATGATGCCCGGCATGGACGGCATAGAGGCAACGGCGCATATCCGCGCCCTGGAAGGTGAGTATTTCAAGCAGCTTCCCATAATCGCCCTGACCGCAAACGCCCTGGCGGGGATGCGGGAAATGTTTTTATCCAAAGGTTTTAACGATTACCTTGCCAAGCCGATTGAAATTTCCAAACTGAACGCGCTTATAGAAAAATGGGTTCCCCGGGAAAAACGCCAGACAGTCAGTGAATCCGAGTCCGCATCCGGGGCCGCCCGGTCGATAAGGCTTGAAATTGAGGGGCTTGATGTGGCGAGGGGGCTCGCCATGACCGGGGGAACCGAGACCACCTACCGCGAGGTGCTTGAGAGGTATTGCAGGGATGTGGAAGAACGGCTACCTTCCCTTCGCGGTGTGCCTTCCCTGGAGGATATACCGTTCTTTGTCATTCAGGTGCATGCCCTCAAAAGCGCCTCCGCCAGCATCGGGGCAGAGACCCTGTCCGTCAAAGCGCAGCTTCTGGAGAATGCCGGCAGAGTGGGAGATCTAAGGGTAATAGCGGAGCATCTTTCGGGCTTTAGGCAAAATATTTCCTCCCTGACAGCCCGGATTAAGGCGGCTTTAAAGGCGGGGGCAAAACCGGCGGAAGAAACAGGGGAAAACCTTGCGGTTCCCGCCGATAAGGAAACGCTGCGCCGGCTTAGAACGGCCCTGGATCAGAGGGATATACAGAATGTTGATCTGCTCCTGAACAAACTTTTGGCAGGGACCGTTGACAAGGAAAAGCATATCCTTTCACAGATATCGGGATGTGTGCTCATATCGGACTTTGACGAGGCGGTCGAACTGCTTGACAGTTTACTTTGAAAGCGGCGGCCTTTGGCACACCTTCATGCAAAAAATCCCAATAAATGGGCATGCTGTACTCTTCGAGTATTCGGAGTTTTATG
>JAISQR010000036.1 GCA_031274035.1 Treponema sp.
AAGAACGGCCAGTGATAAAACAGGGCCTGTTTTTCATGGTCCGTTAATCGCGATAACGCGGCCAGGCGTTTTTCCATGGGGAGGGCGCGGAGTGATTCAGCCGTTATCATCAAGTATCAGTCCTTTCAACTTTTCCTCAATATGGCTTATGTCCCCGACAACGTTGCTGTTTATCAACACGTTTTCCGGTGAATCCCGCCAGCCGATACCAGGCTGTTTCAGTTTAAATATGGCAAACGCCGGGGAAATGTTTCCCAGTATGGCGTTCTTTTCGATGAAGTGCTCCTGAATCGAGTTCATGCGGTTTATGGCGTCCCGGAAATACTCCCCCAGGGGATACTGATCTTTTGTATCCGCGTTTTCGTTTTCATTTTTCGCCCATTCGTATAGGCGTTGTTTTGATAAGCCGTGCAGGCGGCAAAAATCGGGCACCGTGGGATACTCGTTCCCGTCGATGTATTTAACCAGCTTACGCAGATAACTGAGCTTTGTTTCATAGGTGTATTGTATCGGTCGGCCTATGGTAATCGTTTTCGTCGCACCCATGTTAAATATCCCTTTCTATAGTCCGAAAATTACTTTTTACCCTTCCCGGTAAGCCGTGCGATGAATTCCGCCGCCTGCAGATCGCCGTCCAAAGCCCGGCCGATAAACGCCTGACAAATGCCCTCAAGGTTCGTGACGGTGGAGCCGTCCTCAAGCTGGCATTCCTTTAACGCAAGCTGTTTTTCCATGCAGGCGGCCAAAGCCGATTCTTCGTCAAACATAATTACTCCTGTAAACAGCAGGGCGGTATGATCGCCCTGCCCATCCGGTTAAGAATCGGATACCGTGGTTTCCCCGGCTTCGCGGCTGGCCCTGATGGCCGCCCGGCGTTCCGAGCCGGACGCGCCCCTTCTGATCCGCGCCGTGGTTCTTGTCCCTCGTATTCTGCTAAACATATAAACCTCCTATACCTTAAAATCACCGGCCTTGATGAAGAAATCTTCCACCAGTTTCAGCCCGTGATCTTTCAGCCACTTATCCCGTTCCCTCCGGTTGTCAAACACAACCGAAAAATAAAACCCCAGGTCAAGTTCATCCTTAAAATCCCTCGCCCGCTGCGCGTGAATAGCATTCACTTCTTTATCCGTTACCAGTTCCAGTTCCTTTAAGGCTTCCGGGCCTCTGGACGGTTTCTTTAATTGTCTTACCATACTTTGTATGCCTCCTTTGGCATAGCGTATTTTCCAAACTGGGTAATCCGCTGCTTAAAATGCTTGTTTAACGCCGCGTATTTTCTCAGCCCCTCAGCCCCCACCATGGGGAATATTTTCTGTATCTGCCTATAAGTTTCAGAACAATGTTCTTTGATTAAATTAATATTCCACGGCCTGGGGGATTCAAAAGAGATACCCCATAATTTGTATTCCAGGGGGAGCAAACAGTCGTTTTTTTCTAAAATATTCTGTACGTCCCTTATCTGAAAACTTGCTATGGGATAAAATTTGTTCCCGTAACTGGCCCCGTGCTTCATAAGATGCTGGTATCGCCGCATCCCATCCGTATACCGTAACCCCAGATGAAACACCACGTCTTCGACCAGGGTATCCGCTATAAGCCTGTCAAACGCTTCCTTGGTAAATTTATCCAATTCGTAATGGCCTATATTGTTTCTGAACCGTTCCCTGGCCCGTATAGGAGGCTGATACAGGGCATTGTCAATGCGTTCCGTCCACAAGGTGGAAGGGAACTGGTAAATATGTTCATCAAACTTCTTTTCAAAATAGTCTATATAGTTTTTAACCATGGGTAAATCTTTTATGAAATAATGATAGACCATAATGGGTTTAATCCCGTGCTCTTTTAATTTGAGATACGAAGCTACCGCGTCCGCCCCGGTGGAAAAGTACAGAACGTTTGTTTTATTCATGAGAGAATCAACTCTGCGTAAAAAATCTTTTTCCAGTACTTCGTTCATTCCCCAAATCCCCTCAAAAAGTATAGCATATAAATACAATTATTCAAAATCCAAATAACGGCCCGTCCGTTATGCCGTTATACCCCGCTTCCCTCAATACCCGGTCAATATCCCGGTAAGACTTGGCCACAATCGCCAATCCTCCCAGAGCCTGAATATCCGCAAGGAACTGCTTCTGTTCATGGGATAGTCTGCCGCCCTTCGCCTTGCACTCAATACATAATATCTTACCGCCGGGGAGAACCCCCAGAATATCGGAGCTGCCGACCTTCCCAAAGTGCATGAACCGTCCCGGGCCAATCCGTACCGCGCCGGTGGAGTTACGCCAGTGGTAAATTCCCCGCATCCGTAAATACCGCATACATCCGGCCAGAACTCGGGTTTCCGGCGTGGTTCCCTTACTCATATGCCTCCTGGTCCTCCTCATGGGGCAAGTCTTTGTTTTCCAGGGCCGGGGTAGCTGTAAGCGTACCCGGCCCAGATAGTTTCCTAGATAGGAAACAGATAGGAGAGTCCGGTTTTCTGGTGAAATTTACGGGCACCAAATCACTTTTTTGGTGAAAAAATGGGTCACCGGTGGTGAAAAAATGGGTCACCGAAATAGCCTGCAGGGCCCTTTCCAGCCGGGTATAGAGCTTTAAGGGGAGTATTTTTCTTCCGTTTTTCTCGTATATCGCGCCGTCCCACACCGGATATATGTCAAAACCGGCTATAAAAATCATGGAGAAAAACCTTTCCAAAAAGTATTGCCATACCGGTTCATGTATAACGCGCTTCCCGTGGGAAAGTCTTATGGCGCTTGGATAAATTTCTTCCAACATGCTCAGTATATCCACGTTCAGTGTCCCTACGGTGTCCGGGT
>JAISQR010000043.1 GCA_031274035.1 Treponema sp.
GGGCAAAATGAGCCCCTTCTTACCCGAAACGGGGAAGTAATTTGGCCTGCTCTTCAAAACCCATGCCGTTTTTTGCCAAAGCCCCACAAACTCCTAGAAGAATTTTTCATAATCCCTAAAATTGGAGAATAGGGGATTCGAACCCCTGGCCTATAGATTGCGAACCTATCGCTCTACCAACTGAGCTAATTCCCCGCAAAAAAAAACGAAGCCGTTCCAAAATGTTAGATTTTGGAACTATCTCAACTAACTATTATTTATCATATATTGTATAATTGATCAATACCTTGAGGTGTAAAGTAATGAAAATTTGTTCTGGAGGCGGGGCCTTGATAACATACAATATTTTTCGGTTTGGTTTCTTTGCGGTATTCGTAGGGCTTCATATAGCTTTGATGATAGGGCTTTTCCGTGAGCGGCTCTGGGAAAAACAGCATCGGGGCAGGAAAACGGCAGGGCCGGCGCCGAAAGTCTCGGTGATTATCCCGGTCCACAACGAGGCAGGCGGAATAAAGGGGCTTCTGGAAAGCCTCTCCCTCCAGGATTATCCTGCTGCGGAGTATATCTTTATCGATGATCGTTCTGATGACGGCAGTTCTGAAATTCTTAAAAGTTTTGCCGAAGGGCGGCAGGACAGCCGGATCATCACTTTAAAGGACAACCCCGGCTGGAATAAAAAACAATACGCACTGGCTAGGGGCATACAAGCTGCCGGCGGAGACTTCTTTCTGTTTACCGACGCGGATTGCGAGGTTTCCCCATCCTGGATCAGCGACATGACGGCGAGGCTGCAAGACAGGCTCACCGGTCTTGTGATAGGCCCGGTATTTAGAAAACCCCAAGGCATTGATTTCTTCCATTTATATCAGTGTTTTGATCATGCGGTGCGGTACATGTATCTGACCGCTTCATGCGGGCTGGGCGCTGCGGGGGGCGGTTTTGGGAATAACCTTATCATCAGGCGGGAAGCTCTTGAGCAGGCGGGGGGGTACGAAGCGGTTCCGTCTTCACCAACCGAAGACGCCGCCCTTATCGCGAAGATACGCTGCCTTAAAACCTGGAAGATTCACGCCGCTCTGGGTAAGGATACCTGTATTTTTACCGGCGGAGAATCTTCCTGGGCCGCGCTCTTAAACCAGACACTCCGCTGGAATAACGGCGGACTTTTCGGGCCCGACCTTGTAACCCGCTTTAACTTCGGATTCCTTGTAATCACTATATCTATGGGCATCCTCGCCATACCCCTGCTGCCCTTCCTGCCGAGCCTCTGGCCCCTCTCCGCTGCCGTCATGGTCTCTATGAGTATGAACAGCGCGGCGACACTCGGCCTTTTCGGTTCCTCCCTTCCCAGTGCGGGGCTGCGCTACATTTTTCAAACGATTTTTACCCCCTGTTATTTTACCATGCTGACCATCCTGGGGTTCAGCGGAAAGAAGGTCAACTGGAAGGGAAGCCCTGTAAAATACAAGGCCGGCGCTCATCAGTGATACTCAAATATGGCTGTCTTTACCGCTTATCTAATAGGTATTTTCATCCATGGCTTCGAATTTCTCACGAACCTGCTGGAGAAGTCCAAGTTCACGGTTGATGATCTTTTCATAATCAAGTTTTTTCTCTTCTATACGGGCGGCTTCATCCTCCCAGAACTGTACCCGTTCAAGATTGATAAAGCGGAAACGCCTTTCCTGGGCTTTACCCGCATATTCAACCGCATCGGCCCAGTAGTAGAGGGCGGTACGGAAGCACTGTTCCGCGGTTTCCATGGCTTTAAGATTGGTTTCCTTCCAGGGCGCATTGTAAAAATAGGCGTTGCGTTTATTCCACTTATTCCCCAGGAAGAGGTACTGCTCGATCAGCTTTAAATTGATATGCATCATAAAGAGGTAACGGTATTTTTCCCACTGTTCCTTGTCCTCAATAAGGGCCAGGGCATAGAGAGGATTGGCAAAATCAGCTTTGGCCGCTTTTTCCAGCCAATAGATATTCTCTATAGTATCATCGGGGTATTGGATATAGTGAAGATGGTAAAGCCGGTAAAACTGTTCCTTGTACTGGGCTATATAAGCATTGAGCGGGGTCCCAATTACCGGGAAGAGGAATACTGCCAGGAGCATTGCCGTTATCATTTTACCGCGGAACATACGGGAAGCGCCTGAAGATACGGTCTTATCCCTAGGAGTTTGTTGCGCTTCGCGCATAAAATAGTATACATATTCATAAGTATGAATATGTATACCTTGCAAACTCCGAAAGTATGCCCATTGATCGGGATTTTTTGCATATTTATGCAAAAAAATCCACAAGCGCAACAGGCTGCTAGTTATCGTGTAGTAAATTCTCCCATATTTCATTATTTCCTCTCAATATATGGTTATTTTTGCTTGCAGAGTTTTACGAAGCACAGAACAGCCGCCTTTACCGTCCGGCCCCCCCCGCGCTCCAGCCTTGCCATTCTCTTTCTCTATATATGAAATATCGGCAATTTTTCAAGAGCCCTCCATACCTCTCCGGCAACTTCCTGCGGGGCCTGGGATGCGTCTATAATCCTGACCGTACCCTGTTCCCCGTACCGGGAAACCAGTGCAAGGTACCGCTCCCTTACCTTTACCTGAAAATCCAGGTACTCGTAAATATCCCGTCCCGCCCTATTTTCTATCCTTTTCATAGAAATAGACGGGTCTATATCCAGATAGAGGAGCAATTCCGGTACGGGAAAGCCTTCGTTAAGGCTCCACGGCAGTTTTTCCCCGCAATCAATCCCCTGATACACCAACGATGACAGTACATAGCGGTCGCAGACCACAAGTTCCCCGCGTCGGCAGCGTTCATGGATACCGTTATCCCCGTAGAGGTGTTCGTTCCGGTCCGCCGCAAAGAGCCGTGCGGCGGTCTGGGGGCTCAGGGAAATTTCCTTTCGTAAAAAGGATCTGATAAGAGCCCCTACCGGGCCGTCGGTAGGTTCAAAAGTAGTGTAGAGCAAGGGAAGGGGAGCAGCGGGGGAAACTCCGCAAAGCCCCTGGTCAAAGCGATTTCTCAGCAGTTTAAGCTGGGTAGTAGTACCGGTTCCATCCACACCCTCAAGCACAACAAAATTCGGCAGGATAATCATACCGGAGGTATAACACATAAACGGCCGCTTTTCAATGCGGTTTTCCCCATCCTCTATCGGAGTAACGGACGCCGCTTTTCAGCGCCGTAACGAGCCGGTTGGAACGAAAGGGGGGCAAAGCCCTGAAATTGAGGCCGTCAGTAATAGAATTTTTTCCGGTTATATGCTATCTTTATAAGTAGTACCGTTTCTAAAGCCGGTTGCTTTACAAACGGTTTGTTTTGCAAATCTTAATATAAGGCAGATAATTGATTTCGTTCCCGGTTATGGAAGCCGGTAAAACCGGCGCACCTAAAGATATAAAATTTAACCGCCTGTTCCGCGCCGGTATTGAGGTTCTTGTTTTTGCCGCTCTTGTGGTGATTACGACGCTCCTGCTGCGGCCCCTACAGACGCTTATGCACAAAAGGATAACGGATATTCGGGATGAATTTATATACAAAGGAGAAGCCCTCTTAAACCGGAAGATTGAATATGCTTCGGCGGGATTTTCGATTTTCAGTATCATTGATATACGGAATATAAGAGTAACCGGCGGGGACGGGGAACCGGTCATTGCCGTAGCGCGACTACGGGTTTCCTATTCGCTGTGGAAGCTCCTCCTGCTCGATTTCGACGGTTTGCTGGAATCCGTCCGGTTTGACGAGCCTTCTATTATGCTGGATTTTAAGCGGGACAGCGACCTTATCGCCCTGTTTAACGGAGGAAAGGACAGCGATGCGGCAAAGTTACAGCTTCCCAAAGATTTAAGGCTCAATATACAGAACGGCAGGGCTGAAATACGGAAGGACCGTACTGTTTTCCGCATAGCGGAACTATTTTTTAACGGCGGTATAAAGGATGATCGGATCCGTTTTGACACCCGCTGGGAAACATTCGCTTCTCTGGATAACGTCATTTTCGGGCAGGGTGTAGACGGCAAAATGAGGAGCCGTATAAATGGAAATTTCTCAACTAATTTTGAAAACGGCAATATAATCATCCGTATTCCGTCTCTTTCCAGCGATCTTTTTGATATAAAACCGATTATGTTCTCCCTGGTTGCCGGGGACAGGAAGATAGACCTGCGTAAAATTAACGACCGCCTGCCCTTCGATTTCTCCTTTGAATACGATCTTGATTCCGCTTCTTTTTCAGGTATGCTTGAATGCGAAGGATTTCTGCCGGGGGCCTTAATCGGCTTTGAAGGATCGTGGCAGGGCTTTAACCGGTGGCTGGGAACCCGTATATCAGGTTCCGCTTCCCTGGGTAAAGATACCGCCGGGCGCATGAGCTATAACCTGGATCTATACGGTACGGCGCCGCCGTATCTCAATTCAGGACCTATAGCTTATAAAGTATCCGCTCAGGGGGACGGGGATCGTATTAAATTTGACGATCTTTCGGTGAATATTTCCCAGGGGCAGTTCCGTTACCGGGGCGGGTTTGATTTTAAGCCTCTTTTGCCCTGGGGCAGTATTACTTTTTCCAATGTAAGCCTAAGCGGCGCGGAAACCGTGAACGGAACTATCGGTATCGAAAGCCATGACAATACGGTTAGCTTATCGGGAAAGGACTTTGCCGTAGGAAAAACGATCCTCTCAAAGCTGGATATAACGCTTTTGCATAATGATGAAGGCGTCAATTTTTCGGTTGTCACGGAAAGTTCTCAGGGGCATACGCCGAAAACCCAGGGCCGTCTCGGTATGGAAGCCGCGGTGGACTTTAATCCCCGGCATATCGAGGCCAGTTTCAGGTTGGACGAATTTCTGCTCTCCGATCTTATTGAAATGGCGCGGCCTTTTGTCCCTGCCTCCGCGCTTCCGGGTATTCCTGAATTTGCGGCGAAAGGTATCGGTATAACAACCGAAGTATTCTTTACAACCAATTTTGAACAACTACTCTACAACGCCCCCGGTTTTAAACTAAGCTATCAGGACCAGGGGTTGGAAATTTTTGCTTCCCTGTCTGGGACGGACCGCCGTTTTGAATTAAACGAAGGCCGTATTATCTGGCAGGATGAGGAGTCCGCTCTTACCTGTTTTGCCGATTTTTCCAACCCTCTTGATATTATTTTCTCCCTGGACGCTTCCTATGCGGATATTTCATATCATCTTGAAGGAACTATCCTTGATAGACGTTTCCTAACCGTATTGGGGTCTTATGGGTTCAATATAATGGTAACTACCGCCGAAGAGGGGAATTACTCCGGGGATATCAGAGTCAGCCGTCTTCCTATTCCGTTCCGCAAACAGATGGTACAGTTCAGTATGGTAAGTTCCTTTCGTTTTGATTCCCCGCAATCCTGGTCTGCCGGTATTAACGAGATGGAAATTCTGAATATAGCGGGCCCGGTATCCCCCATAAATATACGGCTCAGCGGTGAGGCGGATCAAAACGGGCTGGCACTCCGGGAATTATCTTATGACGACGGGTTGGGCCTCCTTACAGGGAATTTTTCCCTTTCCTGGGACAAGACTTTTTCTGATTACAGGACCAGTCTGACCCTGAATAACCGTTTGGGTACAGAAGGCTACGGATTAGAGGGTTCCTTTATTGGGAAACACCTGGACATGGCCGTTCACAGTTCAGGTATGCAGGTAAACCGGATATTGAAGGACATTCAGCATTCCTATCTCAACGCTGAAGCCCAGATACAGTGGGATTCCTGGGATAATTTTACCGCGGAAATTACTGTTCCCTCCTTTTCCGCCCGTATCAAGGATACCAATCTGAATTTTTCCGTTAGCGCCTCTCTTACCGCGGATGAATTCCTGCTTCAGGGTTTAACCCTACGCTATGATATGCTTGAAGCGCAGTTGCCTTCCCTGCGGATAAACCGTAGGGAAGGCAAGGCGGATACCGCCGCCAGAATCCAGGGGAAGGCCGGGGGCAGGGAACTCGATACAGGTTTCAGTCTTAAAGCGGACTTTAATCCTATAGCTTCCTGGTTTGATATTGCCCAGGCCGCCAATTCATTTAACGGTGAGCTTACCATAGAAGATATACGTTTTGACGAAATCAAAGCGCCGGAACCTTTCGGTTTTTATTTTTCACGTTCCGGTTCCCTTATATCTCTAGAAGGCGGGCCTCAGAACATGATGCGTTTGCAAGTTCTTGACGGAGGCGATTTTTACGCGGGTCTGTCCAATCCTTCTCCTATCCGGGGTTCGGTTATTGGAAACATAGGCAAGAACAACATAGAGGCGGAAAGCTCCGATCTCTATGTAGACCTCAAAGCACTCTGGAATTTTATTCCGCCTGTTGATAATATTATCAAACTGGAAGGAGGTTATGTTACCGCAGCCCTCAAGATTTCAGGCCCTTTTGGGGATCCGGAATTCTTTGGAACAGCCAGAGGGCAGAGCGTAAAGATAGGGATACCCCGCTACCTCAGAGAGCCCGTAAGGCCGGTCCCGTTTGACATAACGATTAACGGTAATGAGATGAATTTTAAGCCGGTTCCGGCACGGGTAGGAAACGGGATGGGTATCGTGGCAGGGTCTTTTATATTTGACCGTTGGATTCCAAATATCTTTAGTCTTGATATCAAAGTAGGGCCGGAAACACCCGTACCGTTCGGTTTTGATATAGCCGGAGTTATAGCGCGCGGCGATGTTTCAGGGAATATGATAATTTCTATGGAGGATATGAATCTTTCTGTAATAGGAGACTTGATCGCACAGGATACGGAAATCAGCCTCAATACAAACGAACTCAATTCCCCTCAGTTCGATGATACAGCAAGCCGTCCCGGCAGTATTGGTACGGTAATTGATATAGGGGTTAAAACCGGAAAAAAGGTTGAATTTGTATGGCCCTCCAGGGAATTTCCTGTACTACAGGCCTATGCGGATATGGGAACCGGCTTGCGTATCTCAAACGATTCCCTGGCGCGCACATACGCGCTGTTGGGTGATGTTCATCTCCGAAGCGGAGAAATATTTTACTTTGAACGAAGTTTCTATCTAAGGGAGGGAACACTGTTCTTTAATGAAAACCAGCTTAAATTCGATCCAAGGATAAGCGCTCGGGCGGAAATTCGGGACCGCGGCGATGAGGGGCCGGTAACTATCTCCCTTATAATTGATAATTCCCCGCTCAAGTCCTTTACGGCCCGTTTTGTATCCAACCCGCCTCTTTCCCAGTTGGAAATTTTTTCGCTTCTCGGGCAAAACATGGCAGGTTCCTCTTCAAGCGAGAATAAACAGCCTATAGAACTTATAAACTCAACCGCGGATGTTCTTATGCAGTTCCAGGTTATCAGACGTATGGAACGGGAGATCCGTAATTTTTTGAATCTGGATATGTTTTCTATCAGAACGCAGGTACTACAGAATGCCGTACTCCAGGCTACAGGTCTGCGGGATCCTGTTGACAGAATTAACAGAGTAGGTAACTATTTTGATAATACAACTGTTTTCTTAGGTAAATACATTGGTTCGAATATGTTTATTCAATCCATGTTTACCTTGCGTTATGATGAAAATAAAAGTGAATGGGCAGGTATGACGATAGAACCGGATATAGGCGTTGAACTGCGGGGGCCGCTTTTTGATGTCAGGATGAACCTGGTTCCCCTGCATCCGGAAAATTTGTATGTTGATGATCTTTCCTTTACCCTGACGTGGCGGCGGTCCTTTTAGGAACTGTCTGTCAAATTTGAGGAGCATTGATGCGTTTAGGTGTTATAGTTGTTTTAATTGCGGTTGTCGTTTGTTCGGCTTTTCCTCAGCAAACTAGTGATGAATGGTATATGGGTAAACCCATAAGGGATATCGTTTTTAACGGGATCAAGCATGTAGATATCGTAGAATTGCAAGAGATTGTAGAGCCGTACATAGGCCGTCTGTTCAACGACGATGTCTTTTGGGAAATCCAGGGCAGACTTTACAGTTTGGAGTACTTTGATCTTATCAATCCCAGCGCGGTTCCTACCGATCAAACCGGATCCGAAGTCATTATCCGTTTTACCGTAACCGAACGTCCGGTTGTTTCCCGGATTATTTTTCAAGGTAACGATAGCGTCCGTAATAATGATCTGATGGATAGTATTACTCTAAAAGTAAGGGATGTCATAAACGAGGTAAAATTGCGTCTGGATGAACAAGCGGTGAGGGAAAAATACCTGGAAAAAGGCTTCCCCGATGTCAAAGTCAGATCCGAAACCCAAACTAATTCTGATTCTACTATTACCATAACATTTATCATTGAAGAGGGAGAAAAAATTACCATTGAGCAACTGCTCTTTGAAGGGAATACAGCATTCTCCGACCGTACTCTCAGGGGACAGCTCTCATTAAAAATACGAAATTCCTTTTTATTAAGCGACGGCGCGTTCCAGGAGGCTAAACTTATAGCCGACCGTGAAAATTTGACTCAATATTACCATGACCGGGGGTATATTGACGCGGAAGTAAGCGATATTGTCCGCGAAGTAACGAAAGACGAGCGCGGCAATAATAACATGACAATCATCTTCAGGATAAACGAGGGGAGGATATATACATTTAACGGCGTCAGTTTTGAAGGGAATCAAATTTTTTCCACCGAACAGCTTTCCGCTCTTATCTATTCGGAAAAGGGGAAGATAGTCAATTCACGGCGGCTTGACGCGGATATCCAGCGGGTCGCGGATCTCTACTATGAAAACGGCTATATATTCAATACCATTGACCGTATCCCTAACCGCAACACCGAAAACGGCTTGTTTTCCTATACCATACAGATAGTTGAACGGGGACGGGCGCATATCGAAAATGTCATCATCAAAGGGAATAAAAAGACAAAGACCGATGTAATTCTCCGCGAGATACCCATGGAACCCGGAGATGTATTCTCCAAGACCAAGGTCATGGAAGCCTACCGTAACCTGATGAATCTCCAGTATTTCTCCAATGTGGTTCCTGAACCTGTGCAGGGCAGCGCCGATAGTCTCATGGACCTTGTTTTTACGGTAGAAGAGCAGCCGACGACCGATATCCAATTTGGGCTTACCTTTTCAGGAACCTCCGATCCGGATACCTTTCCCGTTTCCGGTATGCTTAAATGGAATGACCGCAACATAAGGGGAAGCGGGAATATCATCGGAGCGGAATTGAATGCTTCCCCCGATACCCAGCTTCTTATGCTTAACTATACCCAGCGTTGGATCTTCGGCCTCCCCCTGGACGGGAGCGCTGATCTGAGCGTCCAACACATGCGGCGGAAGGCTGCCGTAAACAATTCCGCTCCTTTCTTCAATGGAAATGAGGATTATGCGTTCCCTGACGGGTTTATATCTTATGATGAATACAAAAACGCGGATTTCCTGCCGCCTGATGAATACCTTATGTACTACGATCAATGGCAGATGTCTATTGGGTTCGGTACCGGGTACCGCTGGAATACGTTTCTGGGTATATTCGGTGTGAGCGGCGGTATTCGTATGGGGGTGATCTACAATAGTTATGACGACGAACTATACCGGCCTTTTAATCCTGCGCTGAGGGATGATAACAACCGTTTTTCCCCTGCTAATTCTTTCTGGACCAACATATATCTGGATCAGAGGGATATTTACTATGATCCTTCCAGCGGTTATTATATAAGCCAGCGTTTCGGCTATTACGGTATATTCAATCCTGAACGGGAACATTACATTAAAACGGATACCAAGATTGAATGGTTCTATACGCTCTTTAATATACCTATTACGGAGAAATTTAACTTTAAGGCTGTGTTCGGCCTCCATTCAGGGCTTTCTTTTATTTTACCCCAGTTCTTCAGGGAAGATATAAGTATAGAATCTTCCAACGAACTTGCGGTAGACGGTATGTTTAACGGCCGGGGCTGGAACAGGGTTTACTACAACAAGGGGCATGTCCTGTTTGAAAACTGGGCGGAAATACGAATCCCCCTTGTACCTGGTCTACTTGCCTGGGACTTCTTCTTCGATGTCGCGGGTGTCAAAAAAACGCCCTATGATTTTTTTCATAGTTTTTCATTTGATGATATGCTTTACAGTTTCGGAGGGGAGTTCAGGTTCACCATACCTCAATTTCCCTTCCGTTTTGGTCTGGCTAAACGCTTTAAAGTTCAGGATGGGGTTATCCAATGGCAAGCCGGAGCTCTTGGACATAGTGATAGTAATCCCACATCAGGGATTGATTTTATCATTTCTTTTGCATTATCGAGGTATTAAGATTGATGATGAAAAAATTCTGTGTAATGTTCTTTTTGACGGCGGCGGGTTTTTCGCTGAACGCACAGCAATTGACCCGTTTTGCGGTGGTGGATCTGTCTAAGGTCTATGTGTCTTTTTTCAGGGAATCCAGGGCGGTACGGGAATTTGAAGAGCGGAGCGCCCGGGTACAGGCTGAAATCAATCAGATGACGAAGGAGATTCAGGACTTGAAGTCTTCCCAGATCAGCGCCGAATTCAGGGGCGACCGAAACGAAGCCCTGCGCCTGGAGAATGAGGCATATCGGAAATCGGAGTTTCTTAAGGAATACTATAAACTCAAAACCGCCGAGTTGGAGGATCAGAAAAGTAAACTGACCCAATCGGGAGCTTTTTTGGAGCAGGTTTACGATGAGATCCGTTATATCGCGGAAAGCGAAGGGTATAGCATGGTGCTCAATAATAAAGAAAATACTGGTATACTCTGGTTTAGTCCTACGGTAGATATAACGGATAAACTCATTCAGAATCTTCTCGCCAAATCGAGGCGCTGAAGAAGCGGTCTTTATCGTTTTTTAAGGTCCAATGAAGACTAAAGAACAGTTTGCTGAAAGCGTATCTAAAAAACAAATAGTAACACCCCTTCCGGGCATTATGCAGAAGGCGGAAAATACTGCCGTTTCGCCTCTAATGGAGCAGTACCGGAGTATTAAGAAATTGCATCAGGGGAACGTACTCTTCTTTCGTCTGGGTGATTTTTATGAGATGTTTGCCGATGACGCGATAGAGGTTTCCGCCCTCTTAAACCTTACCCTTACCAGCAGAAACGGCTTACCTATGTGTGGAATTCCCTACCACGCAAGCCGCTCCTATGTAGCCCGTTTGCTCCGAATGGGAAAAAAAATCGCCGTCTGCGAGCAGCTTTCGGAACCGGGCAAGGGCCGCGGTATTGTAGAACGCAGGGTAGTGGAAGTCATAACTCCCGGCACCACTATTGATGAAGATTATTTGGATCAGGGTAGTTCCAATTATCTATCATGCCTGGCTTCCAGTTCCTCATTTGTTTCTTTTGCGTATATCGATGTTTCCACAGGTGATTTCTATGCCGCTTCTTTCCCTTTTAAAGGAGCAGCCGAACGGCTTAAGCTGGAATTGGAAAGGCTGCAAATTCGGGAACTAATCGTGCAGGAATCTTTACTGGAGGAAAACAGTCCTATTGCGCAGGCTATCCTTAATCGTCCGAATCTGGTGCTTAACCGCTGGGCGGACTGGCTTTTCGACAGGGAAAAAAGCGCCCAGAGGCTTCAAAGACAGTTCAATGTAGTCAACCTGAAAGGTTTCGGCATTGAGGATAAAGCCCCGGAGGTCATTGCGGCGGGGGCCCTGCTTGACTACCTTGATGAGACAGCCCACAGCCTCATACCCCATGTGCGTTCAATCAAAATATACAGCGAAGATGAATTTGCGGGTATGGATGAGGCGACACAACGGAACCTTGAACTTATAAGGAACCTCCAGAATGGGGACAAACGATTTACCCTTCTTGAAGTAATAGACGAAACCAAGACAGGAATGGGTACGCGATTATTAAAACGGCGTATTCTTTTCCCTCTGCGGAATATGGCGCGTATCAACCACCGGCTTGACATGGTGGAATGTCTTTACCATGATCAGGCGAAGCAGAACCGGATACGGGAGGTATTAGGGAAAACCCCGGACTTGGAAAGGCTCTGTTCACGGCTTGCAATGGATAAAGCTCACGGGAAAGATATGCTTGCCATAAAAAACGCGCTTGCTTCATTTCAGCGTTTAAAAGAATCCTGTGACGGGCCTGCTTTCAGTTTTGAGTCCCCAGAAGCCGCAGCCCTGGACGATGCAGGCATGAACAGGCTCTCTGAGATACAGGAACTTATAGAACAAGCCCTCCTTGAGGATCCTTCAATCCTTCTTACCGAAGGAAAGCTCATTAAAAGCGGCTATAACGCGGAATTGGACAAACTCATTCAACTTAGGGATGAAGGCCGGAAGATGCTCGAAGCCTATCTTGAGGAAGAGCGCCAAAAAACAGGAATATCAAGCCTCAAGATACACTATAACCGCTTAATCGGTTATTTTTTTGAAGTTACCAAGGCTCATCTTGCTAAAATTCCCCCGTATTTTATCAGACGGCAGAATATAGTTGCGGGGGAACGCTTTACAACAGATAGACTTGCCGGCTTGGAATCGGATATCAACGGCGCTTCCGATAGGGTTATAGAACTGGAAAGGAAACTTTTCCTTGACATACGGTCGAGGGTTAAGGAAGGTTTGCGGGAAATTTATGCCGCGGCGGTGAGGATTGCGGAAATTGACGTTGCCCAGTCCTTTGCCAGGGCCGCAACCGTTCAGGATTGGGTACGCCCGGAGATGAACATGGACAATCGAGTGCATATCATCGAAGGAAGGCATCCTGTTGTGGAAGCCCATCTGCCGCGCGGGGAATTTATCCCCAATGATACTACATTGTATGGGGACAGCGCTCCGTTTGCCCTTATCACGGGGCCTAATATGGCCGGAAAATCCACTTACCTGCGCCAGACAGCCCTGATTGTCATTATGGCCCAGGCGGGCAGTTTTGTCCCGGCGCGGAAGGCCGAAATCGGTATAGCGGATCGTATCTACTGCCGCGTGGGGGCTTCGGATAACCTTGCACGCGGAGAATCTACTTTTCTTGTGGAGATGAATGAAACGGCGTATATCCTGCATACCGCGACCGGACAGAGTCTTGTCATCATGGACGAAGTCGGCCGCGGTACGGGGACTAAAGACGGCCTCTCTATAGCCTGGGCGGTAAGTGAAGAACTCCTCGATAATATCCGGTGCAGGACGCTCTTTGCTACCCACTACCATGAATTATCCCTTATCTCCCATCCCCGTCTGACCAACTTTTCAATGGAAGTGCTGAACAGGAACGGCGAAATCGTATTTCTACGGAAACTTCAGAAAGGCAGCGCGGCGGAATCCTACGGCCTTCATGTTGCGCGCCTCGCGGGTATCCCTGAACAGGTACTTTCCAGAGCCGCGCGGATAATGGATAACCTTAAAGAAAGCGAAAAGATATTTAATAGCGCCTTGATCCTCTCAAGCAAAAAGGAAAGCCTTTCCATACCGGCGGACGATTCGGAAAAATCTTTTTCTCTCAAGGAGAATTCGGCAGTATCCGATACGGTAGAATCCGCCTCTGTCTGCAATGATACCGTACAGAGCCTTGCCGATCCTCTTCCGCCTCAGTTCCCGGACGATACAAATGCCTTGTCCCGGCAGATGGCCGAAGACCTTACAACTCTGGACCCCGACGCCATTACCCCCCTTGAAGCCCTTACGTTGATACACCGTTGGAAGCTCATTGCAAACGGTAAGCAACCGCCAAGGCTGGAAGCTCCCAAGCAGGGGAAAACCCGCCATACAGCCGTAAAAACTACCGATCCCGCCTTAAAGATCCCCTCTCTTTTTGATTTTGAAGTTAAATGATAGGAGCCTCTAAAAAAGTAAATGTTTCAAGGTTTTCAAATTCTTGCAGCCCATCGAACCAAAGGTTCACACTAACCGAGTTTTGGGAATGGCTCTAATTCTTATATTTTTTTGAAAATTTTCTTTTTCACTAAAGCGTTATGGTACTTCCACGCCATATAGCAGGTATGAGTACTACGATATTAAACATCCTCTACTATATTGAGGAGTATCTCTTCCCCCACGGCTGCGCGCTCTGCGGCAGGACGCTTCTGGATATCGAAGAAACCTGGTACGGCCTCTGCCGGAATTGCCGGACGGAGATTAGAATTACGGAGGGGGAACGCTGCCGTGTCTGCGGACGCCCTCTGATTTCAGAAATAGACGTATGCCTTCCCTGCCGTAACGGCGGGGTACGCAGTTACGATCAGGTTGTCTGTATTTTCCCTTATAAAGGAAAATACCAAAAACTTCTGATTGCCTATAAATACGGCAGATCAAGGGCTTTGGGAAATTTTTTTCGGGATATGCTGAAAGAGGCTCTTCAATTTTTGCCCTTGGATAAGATCAACAATCCTGTATGGGTTCCCGTCCCGCCCAGACCGGGAAAAATCAAAAGCTCAGGCTGGGATCAGATAGAATTTCTGGCAAAACTGCTCGACAGGGAATACCGGAAAAAGGCCGGAACCCCCTCAAGCGCTGAAAATACACCTATGCCTCCGGTATTTCCGGTAAGACGCCGCCTCAAAAGGCTCCCTACGAAAACCCAGAAGGAACTTAACCGGGAAATGCGGAGGGTTAACCTTGCAGGAAAGATACGCTCAAAAAACGCCCCCAAAGAGGTTCTTCTTTTTGACGATGTAATCACCACCGGCTCCACACTGGATGCCTGCGCGGAAGCATTGAAAAAGGCCGGCGCGGAAAAAGTTTACGGTATATGCCTGTTTTATGATTGATCGGCTGCTAGGAGTTTGTTGCGCTTCGCGCATAAAATGGTATAAATATTCATAAATATGAATATTTATACCTTGCAAACTCCGAATACTCGAAGAGTACAGCATGCCCATTGATCGGGATTTTTTGCATGAATATGCAAAAAATCCACAAGTGCAACAGGCTGCTAGAAATGTCAAATTTGCAAAAAAGCCCCTTTTCGGAGGGGACTCAAAAGTAAAATCGCTGCGAAGTGTCCGCGGCTGCTAGCGC
>JAISQR010000050.1 GCA_031274035.1 Treponema sp.
AAATCCACAAGTGCAACAGGCTGCTAGGGCCTTAACTAATCTTCAAGGATCAGCAGTGTTTTAGGGTCCAGTTTGAGGATCATATGTTCAAGGTTAAAGTCCCCCCGATCTTTAGAAACCGTAAGTTCTATATGATCCGGTTTTGGTTCCAGGACTATCACAACATCGATATAATCCAGATAATCCTGTATCAAAAGCGGTATATTCCGCTTGTCATAGAGGGCCCCTTCACCCTGAACAGTACAGCTATACCATACAGAAAGGTTTAGGTCTTTTGCAAATTGTTTTATACCGGCGATGCGTTCCTTATCCACGCGGGAAAAATCAAAACCGTCTATGATGAGGGCTTCGGCCTTAAAGCCTCCATCCTCGATCATGGCCCGCAGGCTTTTTATTATCTGGCTGCCTGTAACACCGTCCTGATTAAAATTCATCAGCACGCGGTTTTTTATAAGTTCATTTTTTACTTCATGGGCATTTTCCAGATTCTTCTTTTTAATAAATTCGTCAAAAATATCTTCGTACCAGGCAAGTACATAGCCGGTATGCTGGGTAAAGGAAACATGGATCACCTTTTGCGACTGTAACAGCTTATCCAGGGCTATCTGAACCAGCACCGATGTCTTACCGAGGCCGCTTGTCGAGGCGATAAGTCCGATCTCCCCGGTATTTAATCCTCCATGTATGGACTTCTCAAATATCCGTACAGGACTGCGCTGTATTAGTTCCTGCTTAATCATCTAAAACTCCTATCAGGAGAGTGGAATTTAAAATTTGAAAAGCGAAATTCCGCCATAAAGGTTTATCCCGCCGTTTCAGATTCCGCCCTCCTCCTCCACTCTGAATAGTGAAGTTTTCCCAAAACTTCAGTTTTGGGAAAAGCTCTCGTTACAAAATATTTACCTCTGTTCTTTCTTTCGTTTTTCTTCGTAATCCTTAATCAGCGCCTCGGAAATGCTCTGGGGAACCTTTCCGTATTTTTCAAATTCCATAGTGAACTCGGCCTTACCCTGGGTAAGAGAACGAAGCGCCGTAGAATAGCCGAACATTTCACTTAAAGGAACTTCGGCTTCCACCCGCGAGAAACTTCCGTCTTCAGTGGATGCTGAAATTATACCACGTCTCTGATTAATTGATGCAAAAATATTTCCCTGAAATTCCGTAGGCCCTTCAACCGATACCTTCATAATGGGTTCCAGTATACATGGTTTAGCCTTGTTGTAGGCTTCACGGAAGGCTCCAATAGCGGCAAGCTGGAATGCGATGTCTGATGAGTCTACCGGATGACTCTGGCCGTCGTTGATCACGCAGCGTATATTGACAATAGGGAATCCGATAAGGCTGCCTCTTTTCAGGGCTTCCTTAAAGCCCTTGTCGCAGCTTGGGATAAATTCCGTAGGAATAGCGCCGCCCTTTATATTATCCACAAATTCGTAGTCGCCGTCCGCATACGGTTCCATATAACCGGCAACCCTTCCGTACTGGCCTGAACCGCCGGTCTGCTTCTTGTGGGTGTAGTTGAATTCCGCCCGCCGGGTGATAGCTTCGCGGTACGCAACCTGGGGCTTACCGGTATCAACATCGCACTTATACTCACGGCGCATACGTTCGACATACACCTCAAGGTGGAGTTCCCCCATGCCCTTGATAATGGTCTGGTTCGATTCAGGATCAACAAAGGTCTGGAAGGTCGGATCTTCCTTGGTAAAACGGTTCAGGGCCTTTGCCATCTGATCGGCGCTTTTCTTATCTTTAGGGGTAATGGCCAGGGAGATGACCGGTTCGGGAACGAACATTGAGGTCATGGCGTAGTTAAGGCCGCCGCCGCAGAAAGTATCCCCGGAAGCGCAGTCTATCCCAAAAAGGGCGACTATGTCCCCCGGTGTAGCTTCGTTAATATCTTCCATGTTATCGGAGTGCATTCTGACAAGACGGCCTACCTTGAATTTCTTCCGGGCGCGGGTGTTCAGAAGTTCGTCGCCTTTCTTCAAGCTGCCTTGGTAGATACGCACATAGGTCAACTGACCGTACTGCCCGTCTTCAAGTTTAAAACCAAGAGCTATCGTCGCGTTCTTATCGCCGGCCAGAAGCTCCTTACGCTCCTCGTTGTTATCAAGGTCAAGGGCGTAGTTCTTTACCTCGGTGGGATTAGGGAGGTAATAGTTTACCCCGTCCAGCAGGGTCTGTATACCTTTATTTTTATACGCGGATCCCAACATTACCGGCACAAACTGTTCCAGTAATGTACCCTTGCGGATAGACTGCCGGATAAGCTCTTCTGGGACGGCCTCGCCGGAAAGGAAAAGCTCGGCAAGTTCATCGGAGTACATGGAAACCGCATCCAAAAGTTCCTCGCGGTATTTCTCCGCGTCTGCCTTGAGATGCGGGGGAATCTCGGCATAGCGGATATCTGTTCCCTGATCGCCGTCAAAGTACACAGCCTTCATCGTGATAAGATCGATCACACCTTCAAGTTTATCCTCAAGGCCGATAGGAATTTGGATCATCACCGCATTAAGTCCGAGTTTTTCGCGGAGCTGATTTTTCACCTTAAAGGGGTTGGCGCCGGTACGATCGCATTTATTGATAAAGGCTATACGCGGCACATGGTATCGCTTGAGCTGCCTGTCTACCGTGATAGATTGCGATTGAACTCCGCCGACCGCGCAGAGTACGAGCACAGCCCCATCCAGCACGCGGAGGGAACGTTCCACTTCGATAGTGAAGTCAACATGCCCTGGTGTATCAATAAGATTGATGGTGTGTTCTTTCCATTCAACCTGAGTGGCTGCGGACTGAATGGTAATCCCCCGCTCCCGCTCCAATTCCATGTGATCCATCGTTGCGCCCACTCCGTCCTTACCCCGCACTTCATGGATGGCATGAATCTTATTACTGTAGAACAAAATGCGTTCCGAAAGCGTTGTTTTACCTGAATCAATATGAGCGCTGATCCCGATATTCCGCATCTTGGTAATGTCGATGCTCATGTAAATCTACTCCTTAAAAGCTCTAAAACGAAAAATATGATACTAGATACTTAGAATTGGTATAATATAGCAGAGTTTTCTACAATATGCAAGAGGGGTATATGTCAAGACAGCAATTTTACTTTTACAAAACATATGATAAAATGCCCCCATGGGCAGGGGAATTTAGCGGCGGAACTGCGCCGGTCTGAGGAAACAGGAAAGAGGGTCGGGGAAAACCCGATATGGAAGCGGCGGGAAGGTTTTAATTTAACCTACGAATTCGCCGACGCGGTAAAGAGCGCCTTCGCCCTGTTTTTCTTCCGGCATATGTCAATGCCGGGCTATCAGGATTCGCTAGACCGGGGGAATCAGCGGAAGAACGCGGAAAACATCCTGAAAGTGAAGGA
>JAISQR010000103.1 GCA_031274035.1 Treponema sp.
GGGCGCTAAGAAAGAATACGAAGCCGCCATCGAAGCTCTCAAGTGGGAAAGCATACCCTCCATGGAATGGGCCGGCGCCCCCACGGAACAGGAATTGAGCGTCCTGGAAGAACGGGGCCGGGAACTTGCCCGGATCGTGAAGGATTAGCCGGGCCCCACGCCGTGTTACGTTTACCGGATTGACGTGCTCACCGGTTCGCACGCACTTTCCGGGCGGGGCCTTGAGCTTGGCCGGATTGTGAAGGAGTAGGAGGGCATTTCTATTGGTTGTTGACATTTGCTAAGTGTTTTTGTAACGTACCAGGGGTACATTGGGCAGTTCTTATAGGTGGCGGGCATGATACTACAAAATTTGCAATTTCCCAATCCTGGCGAGAATGAAAAACGCATGTATATGCGGTATGACGGTACCCGGTGTGTATTAGATGGGTTTGAAAAATCTCTGCTCATGGAAAAAGGAGCGGGAGTCCGCTTTGATACATACTTTAACATTTTTGCGTACGAGAAGTGGAAAAAGTATACATATCTTGAAGACCTCCGTTTGAAGCTGGTATTGAAGGGCTGCTTTGAGGTTACGCTTATCCGTCTTGAATTAGTGTCGGATAAGATCTGCGAATATGTACTGTATTCCGAAAAAACGATATCCGATAAAGCGGCGGACTTTATTTTTGTATATCCTCCTTGTCCAGCGCAGGGCGTCTTGGCGTTTAAGCTTTCTGCCCTGGAAGAAGGCGGGTTTTACGGCGGCGCGTATTGTACCGGTATCGACGAAGAGAAACTATCCCAGGTAAACCTTGCCTTGTGTATATGTACCTACAAGCGGGAAGATTATATAAAAGCGAATATAACCATGCTGAAGAAGAAGGTTTTTTCCGACCCCTCTTCAATGTTAAAAGATCATTTATATGTTTATATAGCCGATAACGGGCAGACCCTCAAGGCCGATGAGATAGAGGGCATGAATATTAAGCTTTTTCCGAATTCCAACAGCGGCGGGGCCGGCGGATTTTCACGGGGGATCATAGAGTCGTTTGAGGATAGAGAGAAGCATAATTTGACCCATCTTGTTTTAATGGATGACGATGTGGTTTTTACTAAATATACCCTTGAGCGGACATACATGTTCTACCGCATGCTTAGGGCGGAACAAAGAAACACCATGCTTGGCGGGGCCATGCTCAGGCTGGATAATCCCTCTATCCAACATACGGCAGGGGAGATGTGGACCATAAACAAAATATCTAGTAATAAAAATAACTATAAATTGTACAGCAGGACGGATGTATTGAGAAATGAAATTGAGGAGAGCATTAATTATTTAGCATGGTGGTATTGCTGTTTCCCTATGGACGTAAATACAATAAACAATCTGGCAATGCCCGTTTTTTTTCAATACGACGATACTGATTTTAACTTGCGAAACAGCGGTTTAAAAAAGATAACGCTTGCGGGTATCTGCCTCTGGCATGATCCGTTTGAAAAAAAGCTGTCCATAGTAAAAAGTTATTACAGCATTCGTAATCAATTAATAATGTGTTCGCTGTACGGAGAGAATGGTTTTACAAAGTTTTTCTTTATGAAATTGATCGTATGGCACGTATTACAAAACATTTTAATTTACCGGTATAAAGCCGCGGATATGGTTTTACGCGCCGCCGAAGATTATTTCAAGGGATTTGCATGGCTTACAAAGGTTAATCCCCAGGAACTAAACGATGAGATTACGTCCATGTCCTATACCTTTGCCGATACTGGGGAGCTGCCGGTCCGGTTCAGTTACGATGAATACAAAAGGGGCTTAAAAATAAAAAAGAAAAGGCGTAAACTGTTGTCCCGGATTAGAAATGCCGCCGGTTTTATACTTATGGCGAACCGGGATGTTACGGCTCCGGCGGATAATCCGCTCCGAACCGATTGTTTTAGGGCTAAGCGTATCCTGAACTACGATGAGAATACGCACCGGGGCTTTGTCACGGAGAAAAGCATACGGGAGTCCTGGAGGCTTTTTGGGCGTCTTGTTAGGATACTGTTTTTTATCGGCGGAAAATTCAAAAGAACCGTAAAATTATACCGGAAACAATACCCCGCCGTCATTACCGGGGAATTTTGGCGGGCTTATTTGGGGATTGCGGAAAACCATGTATGACTATTTGATAGTCGGCGCGGGGCTCTTTGGTTCCGTATTTGCCTGTGAAGCGGCAAAACGGGGAAAATCATGCCTTGCTATTGACAGGCGCAGCCATATTGCCGGCAATATATATACCGAAGATGTCAAGGGTATACAGGTTCACAGATACGGCGCCCATATTTTTCATACAAATGATAAGCCAATATGGGATTATATAAATAATTTTGCCGAGTTTAACAACTATATCAATTCGCCTGTTGCGCGGTACAAGGATGAACTTTACAATCTGCCGTTCAATATGAACACCTTCAACAGGATGTGGGGGGTAAAAACCCCCGCGGAAGCCCAGGCCATTATAAAAAAGCAGCGGGCCGAAACCGGCATAAAAAAGCCCCGGAATTTAGAGGAACAGGCCTTGTTTTTGGCAGGCAGGGATATTTACACAAAACTGATAAAGGGATATACGGAAAAACAATGGGGTATGGACTGCCGGGAGCTGCCCGCGTTTATCATAAAGCGCCTGCCCATAAGGTTTGTCTATGACAACAACTATTTCAATGACCGTTTTCAGGGTATACCCTTTGGCGGGTATACCCGGATAATCGAAAAAATGCTTGCCGGGATTGAGGTTAGGTTGAATACGGATTATTTTGACTTTATAAAAAGAAACCCCCATGCTGCGGCGAAAACAGTATATACAGGCGCCATTGACGAGTTCTTTGGGTATAAATACGGCGCACTGGAATACCGTTCCCTGAGGTTTGAGACGGAAGAATTGCCGGTAGAGAACTATCAGGGCAATGCGGTTGTAAATTACACGGGGAGCGAAGTACCTTATACGCGGATAATAGAGCATAAGCACTTTGAGTTCGGCAGGCAGCCGGATACGATTATTACCCGGGAGTATCCCGCGGCATGGGAGAGGAGTCTGGAACCCTATTACCCCGTGAACAATGATAAAAATAACGAGCTGTATGAAAAGTACAAAACCCTTGCGGAAGAACGCGGGGATATGATTTTCGGCGGGCGGCTGGGGCAGTACAAGTACCTTGATATGGATAAAGTTATAGCGGCGGCGCTGGATGCGGTGACGCTCTTGTGAAAATAGTTGTTTTGTATATCCTGGGGAATTGGGAGGTATGGGAAAATCACAGAATGGAAAAAGAAGGAGAATAGAATGGGTGAAGGCAGCCATTTATATACATTGATGAATATTGTATTTCCCACGACAGAATTTAACGATTATAGCGATTTGTTTGTACGGGGGGAACGTACGATACTTTCTATGAACGGTACATCGATAGGGGGGGA
>JAISQR010000182.1 GCA_031274035.1 Treponema sp.
CATAGGCTTTGGGAGTATAATTCCCCGATTTGGATTCTGGAATTTCAGACCGGAACAGGCAATAACCCGCAGGGAATTTACGGACTTAACCGGATGCACGCTTTTTTATTTCTCCTGTACCGGGCGGAAATGGTACTCGGCTGGACATGGCGATCAATGCTTGCCGGAGAAGAACAGTTTTTGTACGGAATAATCGGTCATGACGGCATTCCGACAAAAAATTACGATGAATACAGGTAATTAGCCTCCGACTTTCTAAAACTCCAGAACTACGCTTTTCCCTATATACCAAAGCCGCAAATTGGTGTGGCGTATAATTTCGAGAACAAAATGGCGGCTATCCGTCAGTCAAAACAATTCGACAACCGGGATTATACCAGCACGGTTATGGAAGCGTTGGTTTATCTTTCGGAAAAAAATTATGATTACAATATTGTCGATATCCGTCATTTAACGCAGACTTACAAACTGCTCATTATTCCCGCATATTATTTAATGGATCCGGCGGCGGCGGACGGGATCAGAAATTTTGTTGCTAATGGCGGGAGTGTTGTGATGACGGGATTTTCCGCCATGCTCGACAAAAACAATGCGGTCTTTGACCTTCCGCCTCCCGGTCTTTTGGATGATGTTTTCGGTATCCGGGTGGTAACTTTTGAGCGGACAAACGTAAACTGGAAACACAATGAGATTATCGAGATTGAAAGAAAAGGCAAGCGGGTTATTTCTAAAAGTAACTTTTACGAAGAACTGGAACTCCAAGGCGCGGTAAGATATGCGGAATTTTCGGGGAAGAATTTAACCGCCCTTTCGGTAAACGTTTACGGCAAAGGAAGGGCCTACTATGCGGCTTTTGATACGGATTCCGTTGCTCTGGGTTTTTTGCTTCCTGAAATACTGGAAGAACTGGGACTGCCGCTTCCCCTTACTGTTCCGGCAGGGGTAATGGCTAGGAAAATAGCGGATGGGCAGCATTTCTATGTCAATACCCTGGACACAGCGGTAAAAATCACGCTCCCGGAAAACGGTAACGGAGTGCTTTCCGGGAAGTATTATGACCGTGAACTTTGTTTGCCGCCCTTTGACGCTGAGTTGATTGTCAGCGGTAAATGAAATTGGCCTTACTTGGAACCGGACAGACAAGCCCGCGAGTCAGATTTCCGGACCCGCGGACCAAAAAGCGGTAAAGCGTTGTCTTTTAGAGATTTTTTAGCAAGGCTTTGCCCCCTTTCGAATAAAAAAAGATTGGCTGTGCTTCACTCTTTCCCGCCGCCTTGGTACAATACCTTCATGTCAATCGAGTTGATAGCTCAGACCGATGATGCCGGACGCAGGCTGGACCGGATCCTGCGGAAAGCCCTGCCGGACACGCACCTTTCGCTTCTATACCGGCTTTTGCGGCAGAACAAAGTGCTCGTTGACGGCAAGAGAGCGTCTGCCGGCTGCCGTGTAGGGGCAGGGCAGCGCATCAGCATATCCGGGATAGACCCTTCCTCCGGGGGCCTATCCCGCGCTTCAGGCTCGCCTTCCGTCCGCTCCGCTCCGCCTCCGTCCGCCCCGGACCTCGATATCATCCTAGAAGGACACGGACTCCTTATCCTCAATAAGCCGTCCGGCTTGCCCGTACATGGAAGGAACAGCCTTGATTCCCTTGTGCAGGATTATCTCCGGCTCCGCCTTTCCCCGTCCCTGTCCTTTAGGCCGGGCCCTCTCCACCGGCTGGATACGGGAACAAGCGGCATCATCGTCTTTTCAACGAGCCTTGAGGGAGCGCGCTGTTTCAGCGCCCTTATCCGCGAGGGGAAGGTCAGAAAGCGGTACCTTGCCTTGGCGGACGGCATTATCAAGGGGCCGGAACTCTGGGAAGATTCCCTTTTTAGAGACAGGGAGAGGCGGAAAACCCTGGTAGCGCAGCCCTTGACGGCGCCGGAAGAAGCGGACGGTGTAAAAAAGGCAAGCACCCTGATACGGCCCCTGGCTGCTTCAGGGACAGCATCCAGATGGAATATAGGGGAATATCAGCGCGGACCGGGGACGGGCTATACCCTCATCCTTGCCGAAATAAAAACCGGCAGGACCCACCAGATACGTTCCCAGGCCGCATCCCGCGGTCATCCGCTTGCGGGCGACCTTAAATACGGCGGCAGCTTCCAGGCAGACGGCTTCTTCCTTCACGCTTTTTCCCTGGATACAGGCGGAAACCCCATCTCCGCAACACCCCTGTCCCTTACCGCGCCCCCGCCGCGGCGTTTCCTTAAAAAGATAGCGGAAATATTTGGTAATAATTGTTATTTTGATTTTCCTCATGGTATACTATAGTTAATGTTACTGGATTTTTTTTTGCTGTCGCGAAGAAAAAAAGTATATGCCCTCGTCGGAGAAAGCGGTACCGGAAAGAGTTTTCGTTCCAAGCTTGTGGCGCAGAAACACGGGCTTGAGTATATCATTGATGACGGGCTCTTAATCAGGGACAACCGTATAATCGCGGGACATTCCGCCAAAAAAGAAAAAACATTCATGGCCGCGGTAAAGGTTGCGCTTTTTGACGAAAAGGGCCACCGCGACGAGGTAGCCAAAAAACTCCAGAATGATAAGGTAAAAAAGATACTCCTCCTGGGCACGTCGGAAAAAATGGTCAATAAGATTGCCGCCAGGCTCCAGCTTCCGCCGCCTGTTAAGATCATCAAAATTGAAGATATAGCCACACAGGAAGAAATAGAAAAGGCCATAAGGACCCGCAAGATTGAAGGCAAGCATGTTATCCCCGTTCCATCCATCGAAATAAAACGGAACTACCCTAATATCTTCTATGACGCTATCCGCATCTTCAGAAGGAAGGCGGTTTTAAGGGGTATAGGCCCGACACCCCAGGTTCACGAAAAATCCGTTGTACGGCCTGAATACTCAAAACGCGGCAAGGTGATCATATCCGAGGCCGCGCTCAGCCAGATGGTCATACACTGTGTTGACGAGTATAACGAAGATATCAGGATAAAAAAGATAGTTGTAAAAGACGACGAGATAGGCTACCGGCTGGTCATCACCATTGATGTACCTTACGGCACGCAACTTGGCGGGAATATCCACGAGATGCAGCAGTATATTATCGAAAATATAGAGCGGTTTACCGGTATATTAATAGAAGAAGTGAATATTATCATTGATAAATTGATACAATAGTAACCGACAATAGAAAAGGCTATTGTTACTAAAAATTTCGTAACTACCGCTACCCCCTAAATGGAACTCTATTAGGGGCGCTGAGTAGTTACAAAATTGCTATTTGGGTATACTGAGCTGGCTCCAAAATTGCAATTTTGGAACTGCTTTCACTATAATAAATTTTTTATTGGAATGCGCGGGTGTTTAGCCGCTTTTTCCGAAGCCGCTCCCATCGAACCAAAGGTTCGCGCTAACCGGGTTTTGGGAATGGCTCTTCATAATAAGAATAAGGAACCTTTCATGTAACTTTATAATATGCTGGGTTCCTGCCAGGAGTTTGGTATGAAGAAGATATCGGCAGTTGTTTTTCTTGCTTTTTTGTTGCTCTCTTTTCTTAACGCGCAGGATAGAAACCCCGGGCGGACACCGATAAGAAGCCGGTACTATGAGGTCTACGCCGCGGAGGATATGGGAAAGGCTGTATCTGATGAGTTGGAGAGCCGTTTTGACGTATATAACCGCCTCTTCCGTTTTGACCCCGCTCTTCTGCCTGCCCCGCTTAGGGTAAGGGTTTTTTATGATAAGGCCGAATATGACGCCTATATTACGGCCCGTTTGGGAAGCAGCAGGCCGGGCGCCGTGTACCTGCATTACAATCAGCCGGACAGGCGCGAGCTTATCATTCACCAGAACAGTTCCGAGAAGGACCGTATGCTGCCCCACCAGGCTTTTATCCAGTACCTAAGAGGCTTTGTCCCCTATCCGCCTGCATGGATGAGGGAAGGCTTCTCTATCTACTTTAATACCCTCAAATATTCCCGTACCGGTTCAAACGCGGGCGCGTTAAGCTACGAAGAGAACCTCTCCTGGCTGGAAACCGTTAAGAGCCAGGCGGATAATCTGCCCAGTCTTGAATCGGTACTGCTTGCGGATACTATGGGCGCCCCCGATCATTTTCAGAGTTTTTCCTGGGCCTTGGTATCGTTCTTTCTTAACAGCGGGAACACCGATTATTTTAGAACTCTGGTGGAGTGCATAATGCTGCTCTCCCCAAATGCCACTGCCGCGGAAAATTCTCAGGCGGTAAAACGCCGTATTGATCTCTGGATCAAGAGAGACGCCTTTGATGCCGACTGCGTGTCCTATTTCAAGGCTCGAAAGACTTTTGCGGAACTTATCGCCGAAGGCGAAGCTGCATATAATGCCAAAGAAAAAGTAGATGCGGAACTCTCCTTCCTTGCCGCACTGATCCAGCGGCCGTCCCACTATGCCCCCTATTACTACCTGGGCCTTTTGGCCTACGAGGACAAGAACTACGAGGCCGCCGAACAGTACTACCGTTCCAGCCTGGAATACGGCGGGGATAAAGCCTTGGTCTCCTATGCCTTGGGTATTAACGCGGCCTCGGCGGGCAGGAACGCGGATGCCGTAAGCTATCTCCAACAGGCCGCGGCCGCTTCTCCGGATCGTTATAAGGCGCGTGCGGAACGCCTTATAGAGCGGCTTATTAAATAACGAGGGCGGACGGATCGTTATTCCTCTTTGGTATCAGGCGCTGTGCCGGGTGTCTGATTCTCCGCCTGCTTCGGCGCGGCTGATTTTTTCCGTCTTCGCCTGCGCTTATGGTTTTTTTCCGCTGACGGCGCAAGCGGAGCTTGCGGGGGAGTTTCCTGTACCTCTTCGGCTTTGACCTCTTCCCTCATGCGGAAAGGCCGTCTTAAACGTTCGGTAAAACGGGACTTCTTTATGGCAATACCATGTTCTCCGAATATAAGCCGTACCGCATGGTCAAGCTCTACACGGGGAGGATTCATGGGAAGTACGAATTTCCGGGCTTGTAGAAACGCGGTCTTGTAGTTTTCTACCGAATCGCCCGCCCAGTCTATGTTGTCCTCAAGGAAATCCCTAATAAGAGCGGCCAAGACCCAGCCTTTAGGCTGAACGCCGGGTTCTGTAGAATCCGCGGGTTCAGCGGAACCCGATACTTCTTTTTCCGGGCTGTTCCCGCCGCTTATAACCGCACTGTTTAATTCGTGGAAACTTTTCATATACCGTTCCTGGAAACCGGCATTCTCACGGAAAAGTCTAGTGGCATTGGGCTGGAGGTACTGGTACAGGCCGAAAGTTTCGAGAGCTTCCACAATATCCGCGGCGGCGGAAGAATTGATAATCTTGAGAATTTCTTCCGTAAGACGGGACGGGGAAATAGAAGTCAGCAACTCCGACTGCTTCTTGATCTTCCATCTGAGGGTCAGGGGCAGCTTAAAGCCGGTAGCCGCGCTGTACTTCACCGCCCGTATCATCCGCACAGGATCATCAATGAAGATCGAATCAAGCGGGATGATAGGCCGTATCTTTTTTTCTTTTATATCCTTCATACCCCCCACATAATCCACAACAATCTGTTTCTGCGGATCGTAGAACAGGGCGTTAAGGGTAAAATCACGGCGGCATACATCTTCCTCGATAGTTCCGAAGACATTACTTGTAGGCCCCTCTTTCAGCGATCTAAATGTAGACACTTCGTATATCCTGGGACCGAAATGCACATGCACCAACCTGAAGCGCCGCCCTATGATCTGGGCGTTGCGGAATACCTTCTTGATACGGGCGGGACTTGCGGCGCTTACAATGTCAAAGTCCTTGGGTTTTTTCTTCAGGATCAGATCCCTCACGGCGCCGCCTACTATATAGGAATCGTAACCATTCGCCTTTAGCTGATTGGTAATATACACCGCTTCGCTGTCCACATCATTAAAGTTGATGCCGTGTTCATCCTGGGTATAAACAACCGCCTTTTTAACAGGTGTTCCATCTTTGAGAGTTGAATAACGAATGCGCAAGGAAGCCTCTCAATTTAGTTTGATAAAACAGTTTCAACGAAACCTCTTTCATGCACGTTAAACGCTTATGAACTACATTAGCAACAAACTCCTAGGAGTTTGTTGCGCTTCGCGCATAAAACGGTATAAATATTCATAAATATGAATGCGAACCGAAGGTTCGATTATACCTTGCAAACTCCGAATACTCGAAAAGTACAGCATGCCCATTGATCGGGATTTTTTGCATGAATATGCAAAAAATCCACAAGTGCAATCGGACACGAAGTGTCCGCGGCTCCTAGGAGCCTGTAGGACTTTGGTGAATTTTTGCATAAATATGCAAAAATTCCGATTAACGGGGCTCCTTTGGGAGTTTGCAAGGTATAAATTTGCAATAAATTGCAAATTTATACGATTTTTGGGCAAAGC
>JAISQR010000429.1 GCA_031274035.1 Treponema sp.
CAGCAATTTTACTTTTAAACACGAAATGTACGAAAAGAAAACAACCGCGAAGGGAAGAAAAAGAATGGCGATCCCAAGAACCCGCTCACGCGGGGGAAGCAGAGCATTATTCTTGACCCAAACTTAAGAACGAAGAAATTTAACCGCAAAGGAACCCGGGGGTTCCGGGGCACATCAGACCTATGGTCTGCGTGCACAAAGGGAAGAAGAATTGGAAGGCAACCCTCTGGACTCCGCGTCCTTCCTTCGTGTTCGCGAACCATCGAACCGAAGGTTCGCGGTTCGCGGTTCGATGTGTACTTAGCGGTTAAAATTCTTCAAATTTGGGTATTTTCGCGGTACTTGGAAGCAGCGTACTTTGGCTTTTTCGTGTCTTTTCGTGCCTTTAGCGGTTGAATTTCTTAAATGTAAAATTGCTGATTAGGCATTGCGGACACTTGACAAACAACAAATAGCGTGTTAATCTTTTCTTAAAGAGCATGTTTAATTGACCATGGGCTCGGTCATTTTGACCTGCTAACCCGTCCTTGCGGACGGTACTATTTCGTCCGCCCTTCGGCGGAACATAATGAATTAAGAACATTAGAAGAAAAGGATAAATAAATGATGCGGCTCCAAAATCCGGCGGTCGGCAGGACCAAAATTTTGGAACCGGCTCAACTATCAGACGATAGCGGGGGGATACGGTCTTGCGGACGGACGCCTTAATAATCTACAAGACCGATGGCACGAAAAAACATGTCCGTTGGACATGGAAATATTGTCCCTTATGGGATGAGATATATTATTTTCGAGGAGTTTTTTATGAATTTTCTAAGGAAAAAGACGGTGATCATAGCCGCTGCGCTTCTTTTGGTCATCGGGGCGGGAACAGCGTTTGCGGCAGTAGCGGCGGGAATATCAGTAACTTGGAGTAAGAATACTGTTACCGTTACCAATAGTAATAAGCAGGCCTATAATGTTACTGTCAAAATAACCTACAAGGACAAGGCGAACGCCCCTAGCCAACAAACAACCAAAACAGTAAATGTTAAAGCAGGCAAGAAGGAAGGTGTCTCACTAGCGGCAACGGCGGTAGTAGAACGCGCTGAAATAACCGACACCGCTGTCGGTCTCTGATTCGTTGCAGGGGGTATATACCCCTTAGTGCGGAGTATGTACCCTGAGTTAAATACCTTACCAAATCAACAACCTCGCCCTAAGGGCGAGGTTGTTGATTCCCCGCGCCTGTTGTAAAGCCTTTAATTCCTCTGTCTTTTCTTCCCTCCCTGCGGGGAGGAGTTCCTATAGTTTATTAACCCCGTTGTTTTCCTCTTCCATCCCTCTATTCTATACTTTTTTCCATTATGTGTACGCATATGGGGTATGTACCCAGGGCAACTTACTTTTTCATGCTAAGATACCCTCAAGGAATCCAGGAGGAGGAAAACAATGGAACTATCAGAAGAAGCGGTAAGGCGGATGAAGGAAGAACTGGGAGGGATAGCGGATCCGAGGAGGCAATGGGGGTATCTGCGGCACAAGCTGATAGGCCTGTTGGTCATCGGGTTATGCTCGATAACGACCCGAGGGAAGGGTTTGATGAGATGGAGGAACTGGGACGGGATCGGGAAGAGCGGTTTCGGCGGTTTCTGGAACTACCGCACGGCATACCGGACTAGGAGTTTGTGGGGCTTTGCCCAAAAATCGTATAAATTTGCAAACTCCCATCGAACACGAAGTGTCCGCGGCTCCTCGTTCTACACCTTAAACCGCATTCTGGCGCTTAGGCGTACCTTTCCGCCTATAGTAACAGAACGCACCTCACCGGCCTGCCTGTACACCGCAGCCTCAATGATCCCGCCGGGCTGGCAGAGTTCCACGCGCTCTTCGCCGTCTCTAAGACGGCGGCTCAGGTACACCGCCATTGCGGCGGAGCCGGAGCCGCAACTCGATTCTGCCACAAGCGAACCGGTGTTTTTTACATAGACCAGCGGAACCATCTTGCCTGTATGTTCATCCCAGAACATCAGGCCCAGGGCATCCGGTATAGAGCCTTTTCTTTCAAGACGTTCCTTGATTGCAAAAAATGTCTTTTCATCGGCTTTAAGCCCCAAGGCTATTACATGGGTAATACCGTCAAAAACATAAACCGGCAGACTCCGCCCTTCCCATTCAAGCTGGTCATGGCGGATAGGGCCCGGTATCTGTACCTCGGCCCAGCCCCTGTCCGTATCGGCCTTTACCGCAAGAGGAGCCTTCATCCCGCTTACCTCAACCTTGATCCCGATCCTACCCCGCAACCCCTCTTCCCCCGCGGCAAAGAGGCCGAAACTGCGGGCGGCGTTGCCGCAGAACTCACCCCCCATCATTTCAAGCCGCCACAGCCGGGCGGGAACAGCTTCCGGCCTGACCACAAAGCCCGCTTGTTCGGCGCCCAGGGCAGGATCGGCAAGCAGACGTTGTGCAAGGGCAAGCCTGTCCTCCGTATCTACCGGAGGAAGGACAAGGATCGTAATATTCCCCGCAGGATCCGCGCGTATAATCTCAATTTCCATAATCTTGAATATAATTCCCTATTTCCCCAGGCAACTCCATGACCATAAAACCCGCCGCGCCGACACTCCAGGTTTCCTGTTCTTCCCATACCGCAATGACCGCCTTTCCCAGACAGCCGATGCGGGTGTATACAAAGCCTTTAGGCAGCGCGGGCAAAACAAAGAACCCCAGATCAATCCCGTCTGCGGCATCTGTACCGGAGGATTCCGCAACCGCATATATCCCGCGGCCGTCCTTCCCGATCACCAGGGCAAACTCCGGCCTGCCCGAGTAATATCCCGACATCTCAAGCATATCCATCCCTGAAAAGGCAGGTCCCGGAGCAAATTGCCGTGTACCCGGAAATTCGGGGGAAACAATAGAAACAGCCTTATCCGTATTCTGTTCACCGGAAAGGAAGAATACCCCTTCCAATGCCTGACGGAGCAATGCCGGCGCCGCGAAAACCGGTTCCGGCATTGCGGAATTCCTAAAGGCTTCAAGGGAGACCGGCTCTCCGCTCTGGGATAGGTCCAGGGTACGCCGGTATGTCAGCTCAGGCGGGGACGCATTATGTCTGACACCGCGGTAATACCAGTAAGCATCCGGCCCCAGCCTCAGCGTATCAATCTCCCAGCCTTCCTCAACCGCAAACGGTGTAAAAGCGCCGAGTTCCAGACCCAAAGGCCGATCCCCGGCAAGAGTCCAAACTTGCGGAGAAGGGGGCGGCGCCGTAACATCGTTAAAAAAATCATCCCTATACAGAAGGACCGCCGGAGTTTTGTCTATGAGGAGCAGGGAAGACGCGGTATAATGGTCCCAAAGACCAGCGTCTGCTATACGGAAAAGACCGATATTCGGAATTCCGTTTGCATCATCCTGCATGTTTTCTGTACCGCCCCCCGTCCAGGGCTCAAACATCAAAAAACCATCACGGTTGACGGCCATAACAAGCCGGTCTTCCGACGCCGCAATTCCGGTAATAAACAGGGACAGAGCCCAGGGCGTATAGGGATTAAGGGAAGCATAGTCAGGCGAGCCAATCAGGACAGGCCCCCCGGGGCCAAGCTCAAACCATAGGGGATTATCCCCGATCCTCAGTATAGCAGCAGGCATTACCCTGGTTTGGGGGTTTACCGCCTCTTCCTGCGGGGCAATAACCGAGGCAGCATCGGATAATGCCAATTCGGACTGCCGGCCTCTGCAGGAAAAAATTAAAAGGAGGCAAACAAGCAACACAAAGAAGTTTCCTTCCAAATTCCTTTTGGGGGAAAATGATCTTGAAAACAAGTAAAACATACTATAATATCGGTTAAAGATATGGTAATTACTCAAGCCTCATGCGGGGACAGCGGCAACCGGCGGAAGGGAGGTTCATTTCAGCGCAGTACAGAACCCCTTTGCGAACGGACGATCTGTTCACCGAAAACGAAGTTCCCCAGCAGCCTCGTTATTTTAAGATAACTTCCGTCCGTCCGAAACCGCCCATCTCGGGGCGCGAGAAGAAGTAATCGGCAACCTGCGGGGCGTCTCTGAGGTATTGGTGCACGCCCTTCTGTAATATGCCGTCCCCCTTGCCGTGGATCACGGAGAATTCCCCCATGCCGCCAAGAACCGCCGCGTCAATCTGCCGGCGCAGGCTGTCCAGGGCTTCCTCAAGGCGCATACCCAGGACGTTTAACTCGAATTGGGGCCGGGGCGCCGCGGCAAGATCCGCCGCGGCTATAACCGGTTTTATCTCTTCCCCGGAGGGCGCAAGGGGGACGAGATCCTTCCCGTCCACTTTCATTTTGAGCGATCCGATCTCTACCAGCCAGGAGCCTTTCTTATCCTGCCTTAGAACCCGCGCCCGGCGCTTAAATTCACCGGCCAGTACCTCAATGCCCGGCTCAATGGTTTGAGGGATACGGCCCTTAAATGCCCCTCCGTCCTCGGTTTCGGGGGAACCGCCGTCTTCGATACGGCTTTTTTCAAGGGCAAGCTGTTGTTCAGCCTCTTCCAGTAAGGCTTCCTCAGCCTCCGCACGCTCCTCAAGTACCTTGAGGAATTCCTTGACCTTGCGCGTTTTTTCCCTGGTAAGCTCCCCTTCCCTCACCTCGCGTACCAAATTCTCCAGGGTCTTACGGCTTTCGTCCAGCAAGCGTCGGAGTTGCCCCGCCCCGACGGTCTTAATTTCAAGCTCTTTCTGTTTAAGCCTAAGTTCCCGCAGGTCCGCGCGGCGGCGTTCCTCGCGAAGCCTGAGATCTTCGGCCTGCTGAATAGCGCCTGCCGCGTCCAGTTCTTCATGCTTCTTTTTAAGGCCGGATATGAGCGCGGAAATATCGGAACGCCCGTCGTCCAGGTAGCCGCGGGCCCTTTCCACGATGCCCTGTGCAAGCCCGTTTCTACCGGCTATGTCCAGGGCATGGCTTTCGCCGGGAAGCCCCATGATGATGCGGTAGGTCGGCGAAAGGCTTCTGCCGTCAAATTCCATAGAGGCGTTCTCTACGCCTTCCCTGGTATAGCCGTAATTTTTAAGTATGCCGTGATGGGTCGTCGTGATAAGCCGCGTCTTTTTTTCAATAAGGCAGTCCAGAATAGCCATAGCGACGGCGCTTCCCTCCGCGGGGTCTGTCCCCGATCCCAGTTCGTCGAGCAGTACAAGGGAGGAAGCGCCGGAAACTTCGAGGATAGACGCGATATTGGTCATGTGCGCGGAAAACGTAGAAAGCGATTGCGAGAGGGACTGCTCATCCCCTATATCGGCGTAGATTCCGTCAAATATAGGGAGTATGGTCCCCTCTTCGGCGGGCAGGGCAAGGCCGAACTGGTTCATAAGGGCGAAGAGCCCGGCGGTTTTAAGGGCGACCGTCTTGCCGCCGGTATTGGGGCCGGTAATGATCACAACCCTGGTGTCCCCTTCCATAGCGATATCTATGGGTACGGGATGGGAGAGCAGGGGATGACGGGCTTTTACCAGAACAAGGGAACCGGGATCTTCCAGGGCAAAACGCCCTCTTGTTTCACTACTATAACGGGCCCGCGCCCTAATAGTTTCCAGCCAGACAACTTTTTCGTGGAAAATGATGAGCTTATCGCGGTGCTCCGCAATGGACTTGGTCATTGTCCGCAGCGCCTTCCGTATCTCCGCCTCAAGGTTCTGTTTTTCTATGATAAGCTCGTTGTTTTTCTCTACAACCTCTTCAGGCTCAACAAACAGGGTCTGGCCGGTAGCGGATACCTCGTGAACTATGCCGCGTATGCGGCCTCTAAAGTTAGCCTTAACCGCAAGAACCATGCGGCCGTCCCGCTGGGAAGGGACGCCTGATTGGAGCATACGCCGCAGTTCTTCGTTACTGGTATACTTTGAACCGGCATGTTCCAGATCTCTTGTAAGGTTTTGAATACGCCTTTTTATTTCGCGGAAGCAGGCCAAATCGCGGAGGTTTCCGTCTTTGTCGATGATACGGAACACTTCCTGCGCTATAGTTAAGCAATCGGGCATTCCATCGGTTGCGGCCTTGAGTACCGGGTTTTCATCCCCCTTGAGAAGCCAGTTTACAAAGGCCCCTCCCCGTCCGGCAAAAAGGCCGAGGGCAAAGGCGTCTTCGATCTCCAGTACCGCGCCCTCTGTTTCAAGGACCGGGAAGAGCGGGGCTATGGAGGGGAGGCTTTCCTGTTTTTCATCCCCCGCCTGAATCCGCTCAAGCATGATCCCCGCAAGGGCTTTCAGTTCCCGCACGGCCGATGCTTCCCGCGGGGAAATATCTTCCCGTATACGATCCGCGGCTTCGGCGCTGAGGGCGCAATCCGCTACCCTGCTCCGTATAGTATCAAATTCCAGCAGTCTGAGCGTTCTTTCATTCATATTTTTCTTTAATACCGCCTTGCAATTCATCCTTAATTCTTAAAAAACTTTCATAGCGATCCTGATGTATGCTTCCCGCGGCCAGGGCTTCCCTGACACGGCAGCCGCTTTCGCCTGTATGCGAACAGGAAAGGCCGAAGCCGCACTTTCCAGCAAGGGAGGAGAGTTCGCGCATATAGAGGATAAGCTCTTCCGGTTCTATGCCGTCGGGGATAAAACGCCGTATGCCCGGCGTATCAATGATAAGGCTGCCCTGGGCGTCTTCATCGCGGGCGGAAATTTTAAGAAGCCGGGCCTGGCTTGTCGTATGATTCCCGCGGTCGTATTTTTCGTTGAGGGCGCCTGTTCTAACCGGTATTGCCGGGTCCAGGGCCCCTATCAGGCTGGATTTTCCTACCCCCGACTGGCCCACCATGACCGCAACCTTCCCCGCTATAAGGCGGCGCAGTTCCGGTATACCCCCGCCCGTCAGCGCCGATACCAGAAGCACCCGGTATCCGATGCGGGTAAAATCCGCGAACCGTCCCGCCGCTTCACAGGGGGAGCGCATAAGATCCCGCTTATTGCAGATGATGACCGGTTCTATGCCGGCAATGTCGGCCTGTAAGACGGCGCGGTCGAGGAAACGCGGCCTAAACGGAGGCGAGCACGGACTTGTTACACAGAGTACCAGGTCCACATTAGCCGCAAGTATCTGGGGGGCACCGCCTTTCTGATTAAAACGGGAATAGAAGTTCTTCCGATCTTCCAGGCTAAGAATAAGACCCTTCCCCCCCTCCCCGCTCTGATATTCAACCCGGTCTCCGGGCGCAAGGGGATTATAGGCATCCACACCTTTGAGCACCTTACCCTTAATCCTACATTCTATTTCCTGATTGTTTTCACTTAAAACGGTAAAAATATTCCGGGAGCCCCGGACAATGCAGCCCTTCACCTTATTTAAACAGATCGGTAAAGGCGGCACGGGCCAGGGCCGCCTTATCAATTGCCTTTTTCTCTCCCTCGGACGCTTCGCGGAAGCGGGGATTAAGCGCAAACCATTCGCAAAAATTGCCCCGTTCCTTTTCGGCAGGGCTTTCCGCCCGGGATTCCGCACAATCCCCCCTTCCGCCGCTCAGGTAGAAACGGCAGTTCCTGCATGAACGGAGATCCTTTCCGCAATCGGTACAACGGAGGGAACGGCCCAGGGGATCGCTGTCTTTAATAGGAGAACCACAATACCAGCACATACTGTTATTATATCAGAGGCGGCTTCGATATGTCAAATTATTGACGATATATTTGACCAATGATACCGGATCGGTTATAATTATACTATGTTTACTTTTATTCCCTGCGCGGCAGGATGCGGGCGTTCCGCTATTACCGGATCGAATATCTGCGCTGTACATTCGGCGGAGGCGGAGGCGGAGGCAAAGCGCATAGCCTTGTATATCGCCGGAGAGGAAACAATAACAGACCTCAATGCGGAAGGGCTGCGTTTTGACGAAGTAGATTTTAGCGGCCGCCGCTTTGACGGCTGCACTTTTCAGAATGCTTCTTTTTACCGCTGTAACTTTTCATCTTCCTTTATGCGTGTATGTTTTTTTGATTTTGCCAATCTTTCCGAATGTAATTTTGAAAAATCGAACCTGACATTTTTATCCTTTGCCGGGGCAAGCATCAGTAACTCTACCTTTAGATATTCCGAAATCTGCAACGTTAATTACGGAGGATGTGTTATTTCCGGTGTTGTCTTTGACCATTCAAAGCTCTACAACAGCCGTTTTATTAGGGCGAATTTGGAAGATACAAGTATTATCGACTGCGATTTAAAACAGGTTAATCTTATAAAAATCTGTAAGACCAACGTAATTATCAAATCTTCCAATACCAACGAAGCAATACACACCATGGAGCAAATTCAAAAATGAAACTTTTCTTTTATTACTGCCAATTTGGATTCAGCAACTGTTATATTCTTGGAAGCGAATTCCCTGCCGGTAAAGAGGAGCGCTGTAAGGGCATTGGGAACGAACATTTGCCTTTAGGCGGAACCAGGGCGGCGCCTCATGGGGAAGCAATCATCATCGATCCCGGGTGTGTTGAAGAGGAGATGGTACAATTTATTGAGGATAATGAGTATACCCTCCGTGCCATACTTATAACCCACGATCACTTGAACCATGTTAAGGGGCTGCGTGCGTTAATGCGTATATATGATGCTACGATATACGCGGTCAACCCGGTTGTACGCAATCTTCCTGCCAATCTGATAAGGGACGGCGATACCCTCAATATAGGGGCCTTTACGGTGGAGGTTATTTCAGTGCCCGGCCATTCGGCAGATTCCGCTGTTTTCAAAATAGACCGTATGCTCTTTACCGGCGATGCTTTAACTGCCGGTCTTGTAGGCCGTACCGCAAGTATATACGGAGAAACGATTCAGATGACCGCGCTCCAGAGCAGGCTGCTTTCCCTGCCGGGAGACTACACGGTTTTTCCCGGACACGGGCCGCCTTCTTCCCTGGAAGCTGAACGCTGTTTCAATGAGGGGATTCGTCTCTACCAGCAGCAGAAGAAGCACCGCCCTTCGTTTAAACCTATTATTTAGTTGAAGGATTTTATGGTAAAGAATAATCCCCTTATTAAGCCTTATTTAAAATGGGCTGGGGGTAAAAGGCAGTTATTATCCGAAATAAAGAAGTATCTCCCCAAAAATATACAAAATTATATTTATTACGAGCCTTTTATTGGGGCAGGGGCCGTCTTTTTTGAATTACAGCCTAAAAAGGCTGTCATTAATGATTTTAACACCCAATTAATTTCGACATATATAGCAATAAAAGAAAATGTTGAAGAACTCATTGGTTTATTAAAAAAGTATAAAGACAAAAATGATGAAAAATATTTTTATGAAATTCGGAATTTGGATCGGAACACCGAAAAATTTAACCAATTGACAAATACCGAAAAAGCCGCCCGTTTAATATTTCTTAATAAAACTTGTTTCAATGGTTTATATCGTGTCAATTCTCAAGGTCTTTTTAACGTCCCGTATGGAAAATATAAAAACCCCGCAATTTGCGATGAAATTGTATTGCGGCAAATTAGTAATTATCTTAATGTCCATAAAATTGATATTTTAAATAATGATTTTGAATATGCTGTTATGACGGCTGATAAAAATTCATTTATTTATTTTGATCCGCCTTATCACAGCTCTGATAAAACTAATTTCACGGGCTACCAAGCAGATGGTTTTAATGAAGAAGAGCAGGAACGTCTTCGGAATGTTATGATAAAAATGACTAATCAAGGAGCAAAGTGTTTATTAAGTAATTCTGACACAGAATATATTCGTGAATTATATGATTATAAATTTTTTGATATTATATCTGTACAGGCCAAAAGATATATTAATTCTGATTCAGCCGGTAGAGGCAATGTTAATGAAGTATTAATAAAAAACTGGAAAGATTAGTGAGAAACGGGCAGTAAGCAAAGAGCTTATAGACAGCCTTGGGTTTTTAAACCGGGCCGGGAAACACCCGAAAAATTTCACCCGGGAACGGAAAATGCCTTTCAAAAAACTGTAACTATTCAGTCGTGGCGTGATTTGCAAAACTTTTCTTGTTCTCTAGGAGTTTGTTGCGCTTCGCGCGTAAAATGGTATAAATATTCATAAACATGAATGCGAACCGGAGGTTCGATATACCTTGCAAACTCCGAATACTCGAAGAGTACAGCATGCCCATTGATCGGGATTTTTTGCATATTCATGCAAAAATCCACAAGTGCAATCGGACACGAAGTGTCCGCGGCTGCTAGAGTCCGCACAAAGCTGCGTAGTAACACCGCTTGAATATACGGAGAAACGTATGGCAAGGATTGCGGAACTAAACCGTGCTACCAGGGAAACTGATATTACGGTAAAGCTCAATATAGACGGAGCGGGCGAGGCCAAGCTCGATTATCCTGTCGGCTTTATGACCCACATGCTCAACTCTTTTGCGCGGCATGGACTCTTCGATTTAGAGATCCGCGCGCGCGGCGATCTGGAAGTCGATCAGCACCACCTAGTTGAAGACACAGGCATAGTCCTGGGTAAGTGCTTTGCGCAGGCATTGGGCGACAAACGGGGGATACGGCGCATAGGGGCCTGCCTCCTCCCTATGGACGAAACCCTGGCGCGGGCCGCGGTGGATATAAGCGGCAGGCCGTACCTGATCTTTGAAGCGGGGCTTTCGCTTATCCCTCTGGTCTCAGCGGGCGGACAGGACTCCGGCGCCGCTGTAGCAACTTTTCAAGTTGATACGGTAGAGGATTTCTGGCAGGGTTTTGCCTTTGCAAGCGGCGTTACCATGCACCTTGAAATACTGCGGGGGCGGAGCGATCACCATAAAATCGAGGCCCTGTTCAAAGCCGCCGCCCGCGCGTTAAGGGAGGCGGCGGAGATGGATCCCCGTTCCACGGATACAATCCCTTCAACCAAGGGTGTTCTGGTATGACGGGCCGTACAGCAAGATTACACCTTGGAAGGAATGAGGCATGATAGGAGTGATAGACTATGGCGCGGGGAACCTGGGGTCGGTGATGAACGCACTGAAACGGCTGGGCTTTGCCGCCCGTTTTGCGGCAGGGCCTGAAGAGCTTTCCCCCGGCGGCTTCAAGTCCGGTACAGGGAGCAGCATACCGGCGTCGCCCTTTGAAAAGATCGTCTTCCCCGGGGACGGCCATTTTGCTACGGCTATGGCATCGTTAAAAAAATCGGGCTACGATGAAGCCGTAAAAGAATGGATTAGGGCCGACCGGCCTTTCCTGGGAATCTGTATAGGGCTCCAACTCCTCTTTGATTCTTCCGAGGAAGCTCCGCCGGTAGACGGCGTTGCGGTACGGGGCCTTTCTATCATACCCGGCACGGTAAAGCGTTTCCCCGGACGTAAGGTTCCTCAAATAGGATGGAACGAGACCGAAGCGCGGCCTCGTTCAAGGCTCTTCCGGGGGCTGCCCGCAAAATCGTTCTTTTATTATATACATTCCTATTACGCCGCGCCCGGGGATGATGAAACGGTTGCAGCCGAAGCCGACTATTATCTGCGCTACTGTTGTGCCGCGGAGCGGGGCGCCCTGGCGGCAGTACAGTTTCACCCTGAAAAATCAGGCGCGGTAGGGCTTAAACTGCTTGAGAATTGGGCCGGCTAAGGGGGCTGTATGCAGGCAAAGCGGATAATCCCCTGTCTCGATGTTGACGACGGGCGGGTAGTTAAGGGAGTTAAATTCAAGGGTATACAGGACGCCGGCGATCCGGTAGAACTGGCGAGGCGCTACAACGAGGAAGGAGCGGACGAACTGACCTTCCTCGATATAGGGGCTTCGTATAAATCGAGGGCAACCCTGCTCGATGTCGTGAGCAAGGTTGCGGCGGAAGTCTTTATCCCCCTATGCGTGGGCGGCGGCATACGGACGGTAGAGGATATGCGGGAAGCCATGAACGCGGGTGCGGACAAGGTTTCAGTCTGTACATCGGCGCTCAAGGATCCGCCGCTGCTTACCGCTATGGCCCGCGCCTATGGAAGCCAGTGCGTGGTGCTCTCGATTGACGCGGCGCGGGTGGGAACCGGTGCGGACGGCAGGCCCTTGTGGCACGCATTCTCCCACGGCGGCAGGATAGACACGGGCCTTGACGCGGTTGAATGGGCTGTCAAGGCGGTGGAACTTGGCGCCGGGGAGATACTGCTCAATTCCATTGACGCTGACGGTACGGGGGCCGGTTACGATCTTGCCCTTACCAGAACCATACTGGACGCGGTTCCCGTGCCGGTAATTGCGTCAGGCGGCGCGGGGAACCTTGACCAGATTGCCCATGTGCTGCTTCCCCCAAACGCCCCGTCGCTTGGCGCGGGGCACGAGGATGAGTGGGGCAATGCCGACGCCGCTCTTGCGGCCTCGCTGCTGCACTTTGAAAAAACCACCATACAGGAAATCAAGAAACACGCCGAGGCCAAAGGAGTTTGCGTCAGATGGTAGGCGTAAACTTCTCTGCCGCAAAATTAAGGAAGATTATATGGTTATAGCTTCGATAGATATACAGAACGGAAGGGTAGTTCAGTTAAAACAGGGATTGGAGTTGGTGCTGGAGCGGGATAACGCGGAGGAGTTGGCCGCTGAATTCGACCGCTTCGGCGAAGTAGCGGTGATAGACCTGGATGCGGCTATGGGCAAAGGCGGTAATTCAGAGATGATAAAAGGTCTGCTCCGCAGGGCCGAGTGCCGTGTAGGGGGCGGCATCAGGACCGCGGAACAGGCTAAGGAATTGGTGAGCCTTGGAGCGGTCAAGGTGATTGCGGGTTCCGCTGTTTTCCGCAATCCTGAAAGGAAAGGCGCGGGCATTGCGGGCGGGGAATTTGCCGTGAATATCCCATTCCTCGAAAGTCTTACCAGGAAGATAGGCAGAGAACGGGTTGTTGTTGCCGTTGACGCACGGAACGGCGAAATTGTTGTTGACGGATGGAAAACAGCTACCGGCCTTAACCTTATCGAAGCGGCGCGGCAGGTGGAACCCTATGCGTCGGAACTTCTCTTTACCGGCGTTGAACGCGAAGGCACCATGACAGGTATAGCCCTTGAGCCGGTAAAAAAACTGTGTGAAGCGGTATCCTGCAAGATCACCGCCGCGGGCGGCGTTTCAACCATACAGGAAGTCGAGGCCCTTGCGGCTCTGGGCTGCGATGTCCAGCTTGGTATGGCCCTCTACACCGGCAAGATAAATTTGGCGGAAGCCTTTGCCGTATCGCTCAACTGGAAAAAAGGCGCGGCCGCTTCCGGCCCCGATCTGCTGCCCGTCATTGTTCAAAGCCCCGGCGGGCAGGTACTGATGACCGGTTTTACCGACAGGGAAGCCCTTGACGCAACCTTTGATCGGGGCAGCGTATGTTTCCACAGCCGTACCAGGGACAAGCTCTGGATGAAGGGGGAACATTCCGGCAACACGCTCAGGCTCCTCCGCGTCCGCGCGGACTGCGACCGCGACGCGCTGCTTGTCCTTGCCGAACCGGCAGGCCCGGTCTGTCATACCGGCGCATGGTCATGTTTTGGAACGGACCGCCGTTATACATGGGAATACCTTCAGGCGGTTATCGCGGAGCGTTTCCGCAATCCTGTTCCCGGTTCCTATACCGCGACATTAGATGACGAATTGGTGCGGGAAAAGGTGCTGGAAGAGGCTGAAGAGCTTTGCGAAGCCAAGACCCGCGGCGAGATCATCTGGGAAGCGGCGGATCTCTTCTACTTTACAACCGCGCTTATAACCCGCGCCGGTATCGATGTTAAAGAAGTTCTGAATGAATTGGACCGGAGGCATAAGAAGTGAGCAGGTACTGGAATTCACGCACAAAGGGGCTTGATCCGTATGTACCCGGCGAGCAGCCGCGGGACAGGAAATTTATCAAACTCAACACTAACGAGAACCCGTATCCGCCTTCGCCCCGGGTAACTGAGGCAGTACAGAAAGTTCTTGAGGGGAAGAACGGCGCCGGGGAAGATCTTAGGCTCTATCCCGATCCCGCCTGTACGGAACTGCGCAAGGCGGCGGCCCGGAACCTGGGGGTAAAACCCACACAGGTCTTTGCGGGAAATGGTTCCGATGAAGTGCTGGCCTTTGCCTTTGCCGCTTTTTTTGAAAGCCGTTCTGAAACGCATACAACAGGCGGCTGCCTCCCCGTCCTCTTCCCCGATATCAGCTATAGTTTCTATCCGGTTTATGCCCGGCTCTGGGATATACCGTTTACCGAGATACCCCTGACAGAAGGTTTTGTTATCGATCCTGACGATTACCGGCGGCCTTCATCCGGCGTGATCTTCCCTAACCCTAATGCTCCTGCGGGCAGGGTCCTTGAAAGTAAGGTTATCCTGTCCCTGGCCTCTTACCTTGAAGCCTTGGGTAAGGTATTGATTATTGACGAAGCCTATATAGCCTTCGGCGGTGAATCCGTGCTTCCTGCCCTGAACGATCATCCCAATCTCCTTGTTATACAAACCCTGTCCAAGTCCGCATCCCTGGCCGGCCTGCGTGTGGGCTTTGCCATAGGCTGCGAGGATCTTATCCAGGGGCTTTGCCGTATCCGCGATTCCTTCAATTCCTACCCCGTAGACCGTTTGGCGCAGGCAGGCGCAGCGGCGGCCTTGAACGACGCCGGTTACTACGCGGCAATCAACAGCAGGATAGCGGCCGCCAGGCAGCGTGTTTCCTCTGAACTGAAAAAGATAGGATTTACGGTAATTCCCTCATACGCAAATTTTATTTTTGCCCGTCCCTCCCGCATAAGCGGCACTGAGTTTTTCTTGCGGCTTAGGGACAGGGGAATTCTGGTACGCCGTTTTGACCGGGAACGTATTGCCGATTACCTGCGCATCAGCATAGGGACTGACGCCGAAATGGATATCTTTCTTGAAGAATGTAGAAATATATTGAAAGAAATCTGAAAAGCGCCGGAAATAAGAAGATTACATACATAAGGTGAAAAACGGGGGCTGTATGAGGATAATTCAATCTGAGGAATTTGACAATTACTGGAAAGAAATTGAACGGACGAATGATTCGGGGAATGTTGACGCCGTTGTATTGGAGATAATCGCCGCGGTAAAGGCGGAAGGCGACGCCGCCCTGCGTCGTTACGCGGCGCGGTTTGATCGGCGCTCGCCTGAAAAGCTGGAAGCGCCGGAGGGGGCGGGGGAAGATGCCTGGCGGCGGCTGCGGAAGGATGAACCGGAACTGGCCGCGGCGCTTGGCCTTGCAGCCGATCATATACGGCGCTTTGCGGAATTGCAGAAAGCGCAGTTTATTGATTTTGAATATGAAATGTCCCCCGGCCTTTTTACCGGCCAGCGGCATATCCCTATGAAACGCGTCGGTATCTATGCTCCGGGCGGACGCTTCCCGCTTATCTCCTCCGTCCTTATGGGTATTATCCCCGCCGTGGTTGCCGGTGTCGAAGAAATTGTCCTTGCGTCCCCGCCCGCAGAAGACGGATTGCCTGATCGCCGTATACTTGCGGCGGCGTATTTAGCCGGTGTAAAGCGTGTCTTTGCCGCAGGCGGCGCTCAGGCTGTCGCCGCCCTTGCCTTTGGCACGGAGACCATTCCCCGTGTTGATACTATCGCGGGACCCGGCAACAAGTACGTAGCGGCCGCCAAGCGGCTTCTGTTTGGACAGGCGGGCATAGACTTTGCGGCAGGCCCAACCGATGTACTTATCATTACCGACGGCAAGAGCCCCCCCGGTATTGAAAGCGCGGATATTGCCGCCGCGGATATGCTTGCCCAGGCTGAACACGACCGCGATGCCAGGGCCAGGGCGCTCGTTCCAAATAGAACAACGGCCGAACGTATTACGGAGGCCCTTGAAAGACGGCTTACGGGCCTTGCAACCGCGGAAACGGCCAGGGCTTCGCTTGCGGCAGGCGGACTCATCATCATCTACCGTACAATAGAAGAAGCGGTACATATAACCAATACCATTGCCCCTGAACATCTGGAACTCCAGGTTGAAAACGCGGAAAGCTGGATACCTCAGTTAAAGAATTACGGATCGCTCTTTGCCGGCATACTTTCCGCGGAGGCCCTTGGCGATTATTCCGCCGGCATAAACCATACCCTGCCTACCTCCGGCGGCGCGCGCTTTACCGGCGGCCTTTCGGTACGGCATTTCCTTAAAACAGTAACCAGCCTCCGCTGCATACCCGGCGCGGGCTTTGAAGAGGCGCGGCAGACCGCGGCTGTAATAGCACGCGCCGAAGGGCTTGAGGCCCACGCGGCAAGCGCGGAGGGCAGGGGCGGCCTAAAAGTTTAATTCCAATTTTTGGGCAAAGCCCCACAAACTCTTAGCCGCGCTGACTATTTTCCATCAACCAACACGCATACGCGCGATTTTCGGAACGGCGCTGGAAACAGACCCCTTTCTGAATAGTTACAGTAACTTTACTTTTAAGAAATTCAACCGCTAAAGGCACGAAAAGACACGAAAAAGGAAGGTACATTACTTCCAAGTACCGCGGAAATACCCAAATTTGAAAAAATTTAACCACAATGTACACAAAGGACACGAAGGTTTTGGTTAAAAATCACTCTCTACGGCCTAAAGCATTAATTTTAAGCCGCAACTTTTATTCGTGCCGAAGGGGTTTAATACCCAAGAGCCCGCTAAGAACCCGCTCACCGGTTCGCGGGAGAGGGTTCGCGGGGGAACTTT
>JAISQR010000249.1 GCA_031274035.1 Treponema sp.
CTTAAAAAACCGCTGATTAGGCGGTTTTTTACCTTACAAACTGCGTAAGGATGCCGGATAATCGTGGTTTTCATGGCTTTTTTTAGCAAAAAAGCCATGAAAACCTACAAGTGCAACAGGCTCCTAGTCGAAAGACGGGGGAGCATTGATGGAGAGGTATGATGACGGCGGGGGCAAACGGGAAAAACCAGAAGAAGGCGATAGCGGCGTCGAACCGGACAGGAATTTTACTTTTAACCACGAAGGCACGAAAAGAAAAACAACCGCCAAGGACGCAAAAAGAGTGTTCTAACCAAAACCTTCGTATCCGCAGACCATAGGTCTGATGGCGCTTTGCGGTTAAATTTCTTCAAATTTGGGTATTTTCGCGGTACTTGGAAGTATCGCGTTTTCCTTTTTCGCGTCTTTAGCGGTTAAATTTCTTAAAAGTAAAACCGCCGCCAGGAACTCATCTTTTACAAGCCTGGTCCATGTCCCGGTAGCCGGGACAGTGCCTAATATACTGGGGCTAAAATTGTTGCCGCCGTTATCGGCAAAGACAGCGCTTATAGTCATTTGCCCCAAATGGGTGTCTTGTTGGCCGCTGATAGGGTTGACCTGCCCTCTTTGACGGGCAAGAGAACGCATGGTTGCGTCTTCCAGCCACAAATTCCGCAGTTCTATCTCTGTAATTTGCCCCATGGCATAATGGTCTTTCCCGTCCTGGAGAAATGCAAAATAGGCTAATTCACCAACAAGTTTGTTATTTACCGCGGCCCCGAGAATATCAAAGGATAACCCGCCCGTTGAAGAAGGCGAGCCGATAGTCGCTATGGTCTCAGATATTGAATCAATAGCTTGTAAAGTATCCATAATTAGTTCCTCCCGCTTTCAGTTCTATAACCATGCATTCCAAAAAAAACATCGCTTAAATCACCTTTATAATTTTTCGCAATTTTCAAAGTATTGGACTTGACATTGATTGGAAGGCGTGGTCCATACCCCGTCAGACCTTTGGTCTGCGCTTGCTCCTGGGTTCTTCATTGTTTGCGAAGGGTACATACCCAAGAGTTCGCTCACTGGTTTGCGGGGGAGCTTTAGGGCGAGGTAGTTCATTTGAATGTAACATTCTACGACATAGGCGCATATTTTCTCCAAGACAATGGGCAGTTATTACCGTACTTGTACATAGACGATTATTTGCATTTTACGACGGCCGGATATGCGGTACTTACCGAACATTTACTGGAGTTCTTGGAAACCACGGACGAATGAAGTTCAATACTCTTTAAGGGGAATAAAACTGGCGTCTGTCATATCTCCCAACACCATCGCACCGGTTTCTTCATACAATTTTTTTAGCTCAAGGTAAGTGTTTTTCCGGCGCTCAAGGTATGCGTCAATAGTATCTCTTGTTAATAGAATACCCCAGTCGTCATCGCCTGCCGGTTCTTGGCCGAAGATGATGTGCAACATCTTGTCCCCCATTTCCCGGCGATAGTGACCACCATCAGCAAAATCATATGGATTAAAATTGTATTTTGAAAAACCATTAAAATTATAATAATCCGTAACTTCTGAAATAGATCGTAAGCATTCCCAATAAAAAGGAGATTCAATCAATGAGAGAACAGCCGGCGATGTCGGCGCCATTAATAACGTGAACTCAATATTGTTGGCAATACACTTATTTTTAATCCTCCGTAATGAAGCAAGCATCGGATCTGTCCCACGGTAGCTCCAATACGGCCTATCAATAAAAATTTTTTTATACTCGTTTTGAAAGGATGGTAACAATTTTCTTCCAATAAGGTCGGGATCCAATCTTTCCTCGGGAGCGTATAGTTCAATGGTATCAATCATACCATTTTCATGAATTTTAGGATTATTAAGCGGCTTTTCAAAGATAGCCTTGAGTTGATCAGGTCCAATGCTAGCAAATAAAATATCCCTAAGATCGCCCATTGCTGTTATTAATCTTGATTCCGAGGCATAGATGGCTTTATCATATCTCTTTACATACCCTAGAACCTCCTGGCCATTAAGTTGGAGAATTATCTGTTTTACCGCTGTATTCTCAATAAGAAAATCAATTATTTCTTCATACACATCCTGCGAGCCTTGTGAAAAAGAAAAATTATAAAATGACAATCCGGTATACCGGGAAGCGATGGCGGGATCGAGGACTCCCGTTCGCGACCCCCCCACAATAAAGCCGTTATATAAAGTGGGATTTTCCCTGATGTACCGTGCTTTTGTATGCAAGACGACCCTACGCAAGTCGGCGTTTTGTCCGTAGTATGAATTGGAAAAGAAATCATCAAAAAAATTTAAGGAACTCGCAAAAGAATTTAATAAAATCAAAAAAATTACCGCCAGAACACCAATACCGCAAAACAGCAAACACCAGGTTTTAGCGGCTAACTTCATACCGGGCCCCCTATCAAAATTGAAAATAAAGAAAATCCGCGCCGTTATTCATGCTGAGCAGGCTTAACCCAATCAACATTCCCGAAAATAACAGGGTAAGCCAGGAAGCCTTGAATTTACCGGCCAATGCACCCGAATTAGGCGCGAACAGGCAAAGCGCCCAACCAAGAAAGAAGGCAACCATAACCCTGCGCCCCATACTATAATAACCTGTTATCCCCAATCCGGCGTTCCGCAGGGAGGCGAAATTCACCATGCCCTGATACACGTGCCAGGCGTCGGTAAAGGTGGCGGATACGAAGAGGACGCGCATGGCGATAACGCCGATGGCGGTGAGCAGAAAGGCCGGGGGCAGGGGGAAATGTTTGTTCCGCCGCTTCATCCAGGCGGCGGCGCAGACAAAAAGGCCGTTACAAAGGCCCCAGACCACAAAGGTCCAGCCGGCGCCGTGCCAAAAGCCGCTTACCAAAAAGGTAAGCATGGTGGCGGTGTAATAATTGCGGTACCTACTCCCCCGGCGGTATACGCCGCGGAAAATATAATCCCCCAAGAAACGGGACAGGGTTATGTGCCAGCGCTGCCAATAGTCCTGAAAATTCCGGGCCTTGTAGGGGGAATTAAAGTTGCGGGGAATATCGATGTTAAACATTTTCCCCAGGCCGATGGCCATATCGGCGTAACCGGAAAGATCAAAATAATAGGACAGGGTGTATTCCAGGGAAAACCACCAGGATTCGGCGAATCCCGGCAGGCGGGGAACCGTGTCAAAAAAGAGCTGGGCGTTGGTGGTTAGGGGGTCCGCCAGGAGTATTTTCTTCGCGCAGCCGATGGAAAACAAAAACAGCCCCGCCGCGACATTATCCCAGTTAAGCCGGGCCTTGGATTCATCCTCAAACTGGGGGACCACTTCGCCGTGGTGTACGATGGGGCCGACGATCAACTGGGGGAAAAAGGTGATAAACAAGAGGTAATCCAGGATGGAATAGGTCCTGGTAAGGCCGCGATAGGAATCGACCAAAAAGGCTATCAACTGAAAGGTAAAAAAGGATATGCCTATGGGGAGTATGATATGCCGCAGGGCAATATCCTGATGGGCGATCACGTTGATATTGGTGATAAAGAAGTCCGTGTACTTATAATAGCCCAGGAAGGCGACGTTCATCAAAATACCGGCGGCGAAAAGAAGCCTGCTTTGGCCGGAAGGGGACGGCCCCGCGGCGGCGTCCGGTGCTGGTTTAGCCGCCCTTTCGGACAAAACCGAGAGAAAATTACCGAAAATGTAGTTACCGATGACAATTATCAGAAAAGACGGGAAAAAGGCGGGGCTCCCGATTCCATAAAATACAAACGAAGCGGCCGCCAGCCATATTTTGGCGGCGTATCCGTATCTTATCCGGTTAAGAAAGAAATACCCGGCAAAGACAACCGGGAGAAATATAAAAATAAACCCATAGGATGAAAAAATCATGTATCACCCCATGGGGGGTAATTCTTTATCCTATAATGAATTATGTTCATGCTGCGCCACACCTCTTCTACTCATTAGTACATAATTCAAACCAATATCTTGAAAGATA
>JAISQR010000288.1 GCA_031274035.1 Treponema sp.
TACCTTCGGGTATCCTCATGGGCTTCTTTTCGTATTTTTTCCTTGTCAAATATGTCCATCGGCCCCTCCGTGGCGCAAATCGTTAATTCCTGGCACATCGAAGCGTAATGGGTTGTAACACTAAACCGCCATGTGTGGTCAACTAGGACAAAGATTAGGACAAAAATTTTTACTGTCATTGACCCAAGATAGTATTGAATAAACATAAAGTATAAGATATGATAGAGGGATAAGTAGCTAATTCTTTGTAGTATAATGAGTTACGGGAAGTGCATTTTTTCCGCCCATAACCCAAGGTATACGGAGTAGCCGAAAATTTGGGTCAGTTTGACCCTAAAAACAAGCCAATGCGGTGTGACGGAGAGCATAGCGCTCTCATAATCCGTAGGTCCCTGGTTCAAGTCCAGGAAGGCCCAATCTAATTCTTTGTATTATAAGGAATTAGCGAAATCCGCTTTTGTGGATTTTGTAAACTAGGACAAAAATGGGACAAAAAAAATTATCCGTACAAGATGATTTTTATATCTTTCCGGTCGGAGAGGTATATTATGTCAAATTTAGAGATCCCATAAGCCGTAAAATCCTGTCAAAAAAGTCTACGGGGCTTAGAAGCAAGACCCTAGCAAAACAATGGGCGCGAGAGGAATGGGAAAGAAGAACAATAAATAGTAAAAAAACTGATATTGTGTTTTATGCGTATGCCAAACTTTTTTATGTAGACGGATGCCCCCATGAGGCTACGATAAAGGCCGCAGGGGGACATTTCGGCGTAAAGACATGTCGTAATTATCGTTCCGATCTTGAAAAATATATCCTGACAGATCACATAGCAGATATGATTATTGATGATATTGACCGTGCAGCTTGTATTGATTTTCGGGACAGGCTAATAGCACAGTTTGGATATACCCGTAAAGCTAACAAAATCTTTCAGGCTTTCAAAAATATTATCCATACCGCTCTGGATAAGGGAATCGTAAAAACGGATCCGGTAAATAGGCTTACAATCGCATGTGCTAAAAAAGGAAAACGAATAGCTTTGGGATACGATGATATAAAGAGGATATTCGATTCAAAGTATTGGAATTCCCCGCGCTTGCGGTTGGCGGTAATGGCGGCGGCGTTGGTTGGATTACGGGCAGGAGAGGTAAGAGGTATAAAATGGCGGGATATAGATCCTGTAAAAGATATTATTTTTGTTGAAAGACAATTTACTGATTTGGAAGGAGAGAAAAGACCCAAATGGGAAAAAAAGAGAACCACCATCTATCCGTCTGTTTTGAAAAAACAACTTGAATCATTTCGCGGCGCTCCTGACGAAAGGGTTTTTGCTTTGAATGACATAAATCGTCCAAAACGCTTAAAAGGTATTGCCGGTCCCTTGTCGTATAGGACTCTTAGTTCCGCGATGGATAAAGCCATAAAAAGTTTAAATTCTGACAACATCGAAAACGGAAGGCAGGAAATAGCAAGGATAACCCTCCATGGGCTTAGACATTCAATTCAGACCGCCCTGGCGGGGGGCGGCGTAAATCCCGAATTACTCCGGGCAACTTTCGGCTGGACGGACGAGGAAGTCCAGGAACTATATACCCACCGGGAATTATATGATCTTACCCCCCAAAGAGAGGTAACAGAGAAATTATTTGGAGATTTAAAACAATAGGGAAGGAAATAGTGGCAAAACAAAAACAAGACGCGATTAAAAACCAATTTGACGGAGACGGGCAGCTAGATATATATGACCGTAAATATCTGCGGTATATGCCTGTTCCCGTAAAAGGGGCCGCCGCCGATGTTGCCAACGCTCTCCGTTCCCACGATATAAACGCTGTTGAAGCCGCTCTAAAACCTCTCGCCAATACCGCCACTAATTTCATGTATATTCTGGGCATGACCTGTCTGATTATTGAAAGGGAACGCCTCTATGAAGGTACTGAATTCGGATGGTCTTACCTTAAATACGCCGAACATCTTGTAGAGGAATTGAATATCCCCATTGCCACATTAAGCGAAGCCAAGGTATTGATGGAAATTTTCTATGATTACCGAGTACCGCTTAACAAAGCGGGATTCAAAATAGAGCGCAACGCTTCAAAACTCCGCTATCTGCCGGAGGCATTGGAAAACCATAAAGAGGAAGAAGTCTATAAGCGGATTGTACAAGACACTTTCCGGGAATTTCGGGATTGGGCGCAAAAGAAGAATATAGCGCACCGGGCATTGCCGGGGCCGGAAACACGGGTAGATGTTGTCATCGACGGGAATAAATTATTGGTTAGCGGCAAAAACATCCTTAATTTCCCTAAAGGGCTTTCGGACGATATTAAGTCCATGGTAGCCGGTGATCTTGCAAAAACCTTTTCCATCCGGGAAGGCGGCAACGTTCCCTTTATTCTTGAAACATACGGAGCCGGGGAACAAACCGCCATTGAAAACTTCCTGAAAAAATATAGGGCTAAAAAATAGCGCTATTACAGGCTAATCTCCCAGCCTTCGGGGATGGGCTCTCCTTTTTCAATCGCTTTAACGCGCTTGCCTTTTCTAATCATGATATATTTATCTGTTGCCTCTTCGTTCTCTTTTAAGCACCAGATGGCGTCTTTTATAACTTCTTCTTTTAGTCTCGGATGAAAATTCAGATATTTGCTGCTGTCATAGAAGTTATGAATTTCTTGCTCTGACTTAAACCACCAATTCTTATGTTCATGATAAAACGAAAATATTATGTCTTTTTCTTCCAGGAATGACTTTACGCGGACCAACTCTACAAAAAATTCAGCGTCCCAGTTGAGTATAGACATAAAAAGGTCCTGTTTTATCTGGTACTTTCTCTTGTGGGCCGCGAGGGATTCCGTAATAATTTTTCCTATTTTTTCACAGGTTTCTTCCGGTAAGCCGTCTACAGTTTCCATCTGGGCAAGGGTGAATGTGTATCCCCCATAGGTTTTCCCAAGAAGGACTTTTTCTGCCATGTCCTTCTCCATTTCTTCCTGTTTTTGCAGTTGCTTTGAGTAGCTCGCTTTTTCTACATCAGCATAAATTCCGCTTTCGTAAATTTCATCTGCTCTTTTGATAAGATCGGCATTTTGGTAGGATAAATCTGTTATACCCTTTTCTTTGAATTCTTCTTGCGCTTGATCCATGGCTTTATGCCATGCCTCGCCTTTTGCCGCACCTTTGGCTACCATTCCATTAATCCATGACTGTTGGGCTTTTCTGACTATTTTCCTTGTCTCTGCTCTTTGAGCTTTATCTTTTTTCTTAAATTCTTCCCATTCCCTGCGTTTCCTTTCTTTTTCTATTCTGTATTGTTCTGCTGCGGCTTCTTTCGCCTTTTTGGCCCGGATTAGAAAATATGCGTAAAGTATCAAAACCAGGGCGGGGATAATGAGGAAGTCCCATGGGGTAAATTTACCATGGGGAGATAATGTACGTCCATAGCGTATTTTATACCCATACCGGGTATCTAACATTCCCATCCCTTCTAACGGCACAGTAACACCCCGTCCATTCCGGGGCCGGGCCTCCGGCGGCCTTCACCGGCTTGACTAGCCGGATTTCCCCGTTGTATTCGTCCTGCGGCCCCCTTCCCCTTTTCCCGTTCCGCCTTGGGATTC
>JAISQR010000436.1 GCA_031274035.1 Treponema sp.
CTGAGGAAGATGAAGATGGAAAAGAAACGGGTCAGCGCCAAACGCCGCATGATGCACGCCGCCCTGGATTCGGATTTCCTGTATCAGGCATTGTTCTCAGAGTAAACGCCGATGCCCTGAGTTATTGCATTGAAGTATAATCACTTTTTTGATAAATTGGTTTTATTAGTATGATTCATTTTTTTACCAATCCCTACAATACGGTACTAAAAGCAGGCGCTTGTATACGCCGGCATCAGGCGATATTCCGGTATGATTGACCTGCATACCCATTCCACCGCTTCGGACGGCAGTTTAAGCCCTTCGGCGCTTATGGCGGAAGCCGCACAGCAGGGACTTTCGGCTATTGCTCTGACAGACCATGACACCATAAACGGGCTTAACGAAGCGCAAGACGAGGCCGAAAGGCGGCGGATCTGCTTTATTCCTGGTATAGAGATTGAGATAAACTGGGGGCAGGATACATCCGGCGGGGAATTCCATCTGCTTGGCCTGGGTCTTAAAACCCCCAGTGATTCCTTTCGGGCAGCCGTTGCCGGTTTAGCCCGGCTTAGAGAAGCGCGCAATCTGGAAATCCTGGAACGTATGCATAGTTTAAGCATTGATGCTGAGTACCAGGAGATAAGGGCCCTTTCAGGAGGACATTCGGTAGGAAGGCCCCATTTTGCGGCGTTTCTTGTACAACGGCGTATCGTTAAAAACACGGAGCAGGCTTTCAAGTGCTACCTCGGCAAAGGGAAACCGCTCTACGCACCCAAGCCCGGCATGGACTTTGAACATGCGGTATCGGTTATACGGGAATCCGGCGGCATCTCCGTCCTGGCGCATCCTATGTCCCTCTATGTTGCCTGGGGGCGCCTGCCGGATCTGGTCAAAAGCCTCAAGGCGCGGGGACTTGAAGGCATTGAAGCCTGGCATCCCTTGGCCCCGGTACGGAACTGCCTCCGTCTGGAAGAGTTGGGGAACTCGCTGGGGCTTTTTGTTACAGCCGGAAGCGATTTCCACGGTGAAACACGGGCAGACCGTAAACTGGGCATGAGCGCCGGAAAACGGAAGATTGAGGACCGGTTCCTCCTGGACATTCCGCCGCTCCAGGAGTTTAATCGGCAGCGCTGAGGATATCGTAAGGGTCGTCCCCGGTGCGCCGGTGCTGAATGGCTTCCAGGATATGTACCGTTTCGATGGTATCCTTACTCTCAAGGTCGGCAATGGTACGGGCGACACAGAGCACTCCGTGATAGGCCCGGCCCGAAAGCCCCAGTTTTTCTACAGCCTGCTGAAGTACGCTTTCCGTCTGCTCCTGCATTGGGCAGAAGCGTGTAAGCATAGCCGGGGGCATCCTGGCGTTGCGGCGCAGCCCGGCGTCCCTGAAACGCCGCCTCTGGATTTCCACCGCCTTCTGCACCCGCTCCGCAACCGCGCGGCTGCTTTCGGAGCGGGCCGCTCGAAGTCTGCCGGATTCAGGCGGTATAACGCCGGCCCTGATCTCTATCCTATCCAGCAGGGCCGCGCCGAATTTACGCCAGTAACGGCGTATTTCCTGTGCGCTGCAATAGCAGCCTTCCGCGAGCCCCCAATTTTTGTTCCAGCTTTCCGGTTGGGATGAACCTTCCGTTTCGGCCCTGCCGTTTCCGGCGTTTTCCCCCAAAGCCCGTCCCGGCAGGTCGGAGTAGGGATAAGAAGCCGCGGGCCTCATACCAAGCCTTCCGCACGGGCATGTATTAGCCGCAAGGAGAAGCTGAAAATCCGCCGGCAGCCTGACAGGACCGTCCGCCCGTGAAATAGTTATGACACGATCCTCCAGCGGCTCCCTTAAAGCCTGAAGCACATTGGCGCGGAATTCGGGGGCTTCGTCCAGAAAAAGCACGCCCAGATGGGCAAGGCTTATTTCCCCAGGTCTGATCATCCTGCCGCCGCCGAGTATTCCTTCGGCGCTGGCTGAATGGTGCGGACTGCGGAAAGGAGGGTAGGCGATGAGGCAGCCCCCGCCGGATGAGTTTTCATTAGGAGAATCAACACTGCGCAATCCGGCCCGTATCTGTCCGGCCAGGCTGTGAATACGGGTTACTTCCACAGCCTCATCCGTTTCCAGCGCGGGCATTATCGAAGGCAGCCGCCGCGCCAGCATGGTTTTCCCCGCTCCGGGCGGGCCGAATACCAGGAGATTATGACCGCCCGCCGCGGCTATTTCCAGAGCCCGTTTGTACCGTTCCTGGCCGCGGACTTCGGAAAAATCTCCGGCTTTAAGGGCTGGAACTTCCGGCCCGGCAGCGCTCGGGAATACGGTATGCCGGACGCTCGGCCAGGAACCATTTTCCGCGCGGTACATGAGGGAGTGTACCGCATCCTTCAAGGTATCTACTGCCGCAAAACGGCCTGACGCAAGGACGGCCGCCTCTTCGGCATTTTCCGCCGGAACGATAAACTCCTGAATTCCGCTGCGCAGGCCGCCCGCGGTAGCGGCAAGAACGCCCCGTACCTGTCTGAGCCTTCCAGAAAGCTCCAGTTCCCCTAGTACCATGAGGGGATCGGTAACAGCCTCCAGATTGGGGATCAGACCGGCGGCGGCCATCACCGAAAGGGCAATAGGAAGATCCAGCGAAGCTCCTTCTTTCCGTACCCCAGCCGGCGCCAGATTGATAAGAATACGATCCGGCGGAAAAACAAAACCCGAATTGCGGAAACTTGCCCGTACCCGCTCCCGCGCCTCCCTGACCGCACCCTCTGCAAGCCCGGTAATATCGATGCCCGGTATTCCCCGCCTGATATCAGCCTCTACGCGGATAATAATTCCCTCTGCCCCATAGGGCACATACGTCATGATCTGCATTTTGCACCTCCGCCTATTATTGGGGTCCAGGTGTGCGGCGCTTCAATGAAAACGCAAAAAAATTGAGCTTATAGTACCTTAGCTCTTAAATTTAAGCCAAAAAAGAAGGAAATTTAAGAGGAACCGCAGACCGCACAGACGGAAGAGGAAGAGAACCGCAAAGAGGCCGAAGGGCACAAAGGGGAAGAGGATTGTACCGTCCCCCCTTCGTGTCCTTAACGGGTAAAATTCTTTATTGTACGGTTTCGCGGTGTATCTCGCGGTTGAGCATAGAAAGTATCAGCGTTGTTCCAGAGGGAAGCTGATAGGGAACGGAAAGATTCCCTCCGCCATACTCCACAGTAAGAAGGCGGCGGCGCTCCCCTGAAGGAAACTGGGCTTCAATGCGTATGGCCAAGGGGTAAGGATTCCTGGGCATATTGTAGGTAAAAAGACCGAATACTTCACCTTCACTAACCGTTTCAGGTTCGTTTACCAGGAAAGAAAAGCGCGTATTGGCCGGGGTGGAACTGTTTCCGGCGGGTTCCTGATAAACAACCGTACCGGGTACTTCGTCCCCTGACGCGGGCCGTAGAGTAAAGCTAAAGTCTATGCCGGTGCGCCCGATAAGTTCCAGCGCGTCGTTTATGGAAAGACCGACCAGGTTAGGCGCCTTAATCGTGGCGCTTTCAGGCCCGCGGCTCACCACGAATTCCAGCACCGTAGGGCCTGAAATTTCAGCGTCGGGTTCCGGCTTTTGTTGCAGGATGGTTCCCGCGCTCTGCTCTGAATACTCATACATAAAAGGCTCTTTCACCGAAAGCAGCGGCCTTCCAGAAGAGCCTGCCGCGAGGTTGCCCTGAGAAGCGGCCAGGGTCTGTATTTCGATATGAACCTCGTCAATATTACGTCCCAGGTAATTCTCCACCTTGTTGATCACCACGCCCTGACTTACTACCAGCCTGATCCGGCGTCCGGCCTTGACGATAGTTCCCGCCAAAGGTTCCTGTTCAAGTATCAACCCTTTATCAAGGGATGTCTGTGAATACCGCAACTGAATCCGGGGGTAGAGTTCCTTCACCTGAAGTTCCATAAGGGCTTCGGTCAATTCTTTGCCCCTCAGTTCCGGTACCATAGTTTCATCGGCTCCCTGCACCGCGATAAAAAACACCGAAACCGCAATAATCCCTACAAAGACAATGAGGCTTATAGCCATAGATATAAATACTTTAAGATTACCGGCGGCGTTCCCTTCGTTGTTTAAATTGTTTAAATTGCCTAAAGCCATACCCGTTCCTTATACAAGACGCGCACTGGAAAAATCCCTTGCGCCGTTTAAAAAATCTTTCCATGCCAGGGCCTTTTTCGCCTGGTATTGAAGCCGGTTTACCGCATAAACGCCGTCCCCGGTTTGTATCAGTATACCCGCGTGTTTGTCCGTACCCAGAACCGTGCCCGGTAAAGCCTTGCCGGAAGGAAAGCAGCCCTCCCCCGCCCAGGGCTGCCCCTCCAGGATATAACAGATTTGATCCCCGTGCGCGGTCCAGGAGAGGGGCCAGGGGTTAAAGGCCCGTATCCGTGCGTCTATATCAGCGGCGGCCCGGGACCAATCTATGCGGCCCTCTTCCTTGGAAATAAGCGAACAGTAGCTCGCTTCTTCTGGTCTTTGCGGCGTTACCTGAAGTTCCCCGCTGAGTATGCCCTGCAAAACCCGCGGCAACAGAGCGGCGCTTCTCTGAGCGATATACTCAGAAAGGCTTGCCGTGGTTTCCCTGCCTGAAAGCGGGAAGCGTTCCCGCAAGATTATATCCCCCGCATCCATTTCCAGGGCCAGCTTCTGAATGCTTATACCCGTTTCCGCTTCGCGGTTAAGGATAACAGCAGGAATAGGCGCCGGCCCCCGGTATTTGGGAAGAAGGCTTGGATGTATGTTGATCCCCCCCAGGGGAAACAGGGCTAGAAATTTCGGCCCGAATATACGGCCGTAGGCAAAAGAGAGGAGCATATCCGGCTTTAAAGCGGCAACAGCAGCGCGCTCCTGTGCCGCAAGCCTCTCCGGTTTAAGTATAGCCGGGACAGACCGCGATACCGCTTCAAAACGGCCCGCGATAAGGGCCGCCCTTGCGCCTACTTCGGTAGCCTCAATCCTGCCGCGGCGTCCTTTAGGGCTGTCAGGATTGGTCAGGATACCGGCCAGCTCAAAATCCCCGCCGGATAAGGCAAGTTCCGCCAGCGTATCAAGGCAGGGAAGAGCAATGGCAGGACTACCCGCGAAGAGTATCCTCATTCTTTATTCCTTTCCGCTGTTTTTCATACCTGGCAAGAACCCGGTTTCTTTTGGGCTCAGAAAGCCTATCGATAAACAGCGCGCCTTCAAGATGATCGTACTCGTGCTGGATAACCCTGCCCAAAATGCCGTCCGCTTCCAGGGTAAAGGGGCGGCCCCTTTCGTTCCATGCCTGAACCTTTATCCGCATGGGACGCCGTACATCGGCATAAACACCGGGGATAGAAAGACAGCCTTCCTCGTATTTAACCAACTCCTGAGAAGTCTCTATTATAGAAGGATTGATGAACACACGGGGTATATCGCCCTCAATATGCACCACAAAGATACGCTGTAAAAGCCCGACCTGGGGGCCTGCAAGCCCAACGCCTTTGCCCGCATGAAGGGCTTTGATAAGCTCTTCCGCTATTTTCACTGTTTCGCCGTCTATTTTTACAACCGGAGCCGCTTTCCGACGCAGCATCTCGTTCCCCAAGGTCAGAATGGTCATAGTTATATAATACAGAAAATCAACAGGAGCTTCAACCACACCTGGCCGGTAGGCAGCGGTTTTACTTTTGAGGCCCCTCCGAAAAGGGGCTTTTTTGCAAATTTGACATTTCTAGTCTTTCGTAAGTCATTGTATTATAAAGACTTAGGATTTCAGAAAAAGGTCGAAATTCACGGAAACAGTGTTTTCGGAGGGGACTCAAAAGTAAAACAACTGCTTGCCTCACGTTAAATTTAAACCGTAGGGCTATTGAACCGGCATTACCCATCATTGTATACTGGGATATAATTTTGATAATCGGCCTGTTAGTTTGGAGGCGCTTATGAAAAAGGCATTGATATGTATCCTGGCGTTGTGTTGTCTCGGAACCTTGACGCTCATCTCGTGTCAAAAACAAAAGGCCGCTGAGGTTCCCACCCTGATATGGTATCTCAACGGGCCGTCCCCCGCGCCGGCGGATCTGGCGGAAAACGCCCGGGTCATGAGCGATTATACCCAGGAGAAGATCGGGGT
>JAISQR010000315.1 GCA_031274035.1 Treponema sp.
GGTATAAATATTCATGTTTATGAATATTTATACCTTACAAACTCCGAATACTCGAAGAGTACAGCATGCCCATTGATCGGGATTTTTTGCATGAATATGCAAAAAATCCACAAGTGCAACAGGCTGCTAGAATTCCCCAATAAAGAGTATCTCCGGTTCAAGCTCTATCCCCAAGGCGGCGCGTACCCTGGCCGCAACATCCCCGGTCAAGGCGCGTATGTCGGCGGCTGTTGCATTGCCGGTATTGATGATGATGTTTCCGTGCCAAGGCGCAATTGCGGCGCCTCCCCTGCTGAACCCTTTAAGGCCGAGTTCGTCAATAATTTTACCGGTAGACTTGCCGAATGCACGGTTGTTCTTAAAAACCGATCCTGCCGAAGGGAAGCGGTAGTGGCCCTTTGCATCCCGGTCGCGGCGGCATCCTGCCATTTCACCGCGTATCTCTGCTTCCGGCAGAGCGGTCAGGGCAAAACAGGCTGCGAGAATGAGGACATCCCGCGCCTGGAAAGGGCTTTTCTTGTAGGCAAAATCCTCCCCGCGGAAGGGCAGCCATACACGCTCAAGCCCTTCGTCAAGTATCTCTGTCGCAAGAAGTACATCGGATACGGACTTATCGTAACACCGGGCGTTCATCCACACCGCTCCGCCTACCGTGCCGGGCATACCTGCAAGGAATTCCAGCCCGCCAAGACCTGCCGACGCCGCGGCCTCCAAAGCCTCATCCACAGGCGTTCCGCTCTTAAAAACAAGGCGCTCCCCCTTGCCTAAAAGCGGCTCTGGAAACCGTTTGCCGTCCGCTGCTTTCCCTTCCCTGTCAATACCCTTCCACCCCCCCGTATCGAGTACTATGCCCCGTATCCCCCTATCGGCGGCAAGAATATTGGCGCCGCCGCCCAGAATGAATACCTCTACGCCTTCCCTACGGGCGGCCTCAAGAAGCAAAGACGTATATACAGGAAAGGCTTCGCCCAGAGGCTGTATCCACACATCCGCGGGGCCTCCCACTCGAAACGTCGTATGAGCGGACATAGGTTCGTCGTAGCGTATATCAGCAAGGCGCTGCCCTCCGCGTATCTTTGCCCCCGCCAGAGTATTGATTCTTTCGATAAATCTTCTTAAACTATTCATATTTAAAGGAGTATACCATGTCCCTTACCTTATATAATACTCTGACGCGGGAATTACAGACTTTCAAGCCCCTTATTCCGGGAAAAGCCGGTTTCTACGGCTGCGGACCTACGGTATACAACTATGCCCATATCGGGAATCTGCGGGCATACGTAACCCACGATATACTTTCACGTACTCTTCGGCGATCCGGCCTGGAACTATACCATGTAATGAATATCACCGATGTCGGTCATCTGTCAGGGGATAATGACGAAGGCGATGACAAGATGCTTAAAAGCGCCGAAGAACGGGGAAAGTCGGTGCTTGAAGTAGCCGACTTTTACACCCAAGCCTTTTTTCACGATACGGAGCGGCTCAACATCAAAAAACCTAACGTGATATGCAAGGCTACCGGGCATATTTCAGACATGATAGCCCTTATCAAGAGGATTGAAGATAACGGCTATACCTACTTTTCAGGCGGGAATCTCTACTTTGATATATCGAAATTCCCCCATTACGGGGAATTGGCCCGTTTGCGTCTTTCCGGGCTTAAAGCAGGCGCCCGTACAGGGGTAGACGGAAACAAGCGGAATCCGGAGGACTTTGTCCTCTGGTTTACCAAAAGCAAATTCGAGAATCAGGCGCTGGTCTGGGAGAGCCCCTGGGGAAAAGGTTATCCCGGCTGGCATATAGAGTGTTCCGCTATGAGCATCAAGTACCTGGGGGAACAGTTTGATATACATGCCGGCGGTATTGATCATATTAATATCCATCATACCAACGAGATAGCCCAGAGCGAAGCTGCAACAGGAAAGCACCCCTGGGTACAGTTTTGGCTGCACAATGAATTTTTGGTTTTGGATAAAGGGAAAATGTCCAAAGCGTCCGGCGGCTTTATCACCCTACAGAGCCTGGTGGACGCCGGGTACGATCCCCTTGATTACCGCTATTTCCTGCTGGGCGCCCATTACCGCAGCCCGTTGCAGTTCTCCTGGGAAAGCCTTGACGGGGCCAGAAACGCACGGAAAGCTCTGCTCGACCGGTTGCGCGCTCTTGCGGATAAGGCGGGAAGCATTAAGAATCCGGGTTCCGGTATAGACAGGGAAAGCGGGGCCGGCGCATACCTTGCGGCTTTTGACCGCGCTATTGAAGACGACCTTTCCACCCCCCGCGCCCTGGCGGAAATGTGGAGGCTCCTCCGTGATACAAAGCTGGAAAGCTCCGAGGCCCTGGCTGTGGTATTTGAAATGGATTCGGTGCTTGGCTTGAACTTAAAGGCGGACGCGGAAGGAGCGGCGGAACTGTCCGCGGAATTTGTACAGGAGATTGAAGAACTTATAACCCAAAGGAGCGCGGCGAAAAAGGTGAAAGATTTTGCCCGCGCGGATGCTATTCGGCAGAGCCTAAAGGAAAGGGGGATTATCCTTGAGGACGGTCCCGGGGGAACCAGATGGCGCCGTTCCTGATTCTGTTTCATCCGGTTTGCATATACTAATGTAACGAATAAGGAAAAGACTTGTTTCTAAGTATAGACGAAAATGAAAACCAGCTAGAGGACCCAAAATTGATACCGCCCGGAAATACAGGGGGGAAAGAGATTTCTATGGGGGAATTCCGCAAACTATACGATACGGTTTTCCCTATTCTGTATCGGGTTGCTTACCGTATTGCATCAAGTGAAGAGGCGGCGGAAGATTTATGCCAGGAAGCCTTTTTTCGTCTGGTTGAGAAAAACATGGTTTTTCCCAATCCTGAAGAGGCCAAATACTGGCTTATCCGTGTAGTAAAAAATGCGGCTTTAAATTATGCAAAACGGAAGGATAGAGAAAGAAAAGTCTATCAAAAGGCTTTTAGGGAGGATAGCAGGGTAGAGGAAACCGGAGAGAATACCCTTTTAAAAAAGGAAACACAGGAGGAAATACAGCAAGCCTTGGAGAAATTGCCTGAAAACCTAAGAATGGTGTTGATATTGAAAGAGTATGCGGATTTAAATTATAAGGAAATTGGACGGGCCCTGGGAATCAGCGAAGGGAACGTTAAAGTTAGGGTTTTTAGAGCCCGGGAACGACTGGCCGGACTCCTCAAGGATGGTGAATGATGTGTCCTGATCGTCAAATTCTGTCTGTTTATTTTGATGGGGAATTGCCTTCTCCCTGGCGGGAAAAGATGGAGGCCCATCTTGCCTCGTGCGCCGCCTGTACCGCAATTCTAAAGCAGTACGATCTCTGTTCAACGATGTTGAAAAAAGGAGAAGATTCCCCCTTCAAATCGTATCCTACAGGAAATATTCCCGCAAAAACTACCGGAGAAGGGGAATTCCTGTCTTCTGCGTTTAAAGATAACATGGAACTTGCCAGGGAACGAATATGGCGGAAACTTCCGCCGCCGCGAGGGATCGGACGCCCTGACAGGGCTATTTGGCAGCGGAAGGTCTCCCTGCCGCTGCCTGCCGCCGCCGCCGCTGCCGTCCTCTTCCTCGTTCTTGCGGCAGCCCTGCTGCGGCAGCCTGTGCAGAGCAGCGCGCAGCAGGATCTAATGGCCGGAGGTATGGGGCTCAACATGCAGGATATAGTGCCTGTGTCGGATATGGACGAGGTGCTTCAGTACTTTGGTAATCAAGATTCTAACGATATGGTGATTATACGTTTGCCGGAAAGCAAAAGTTTTATAAGTTCCGGGGAACCTACTATGATCAAGGCCGCGGATTATTCAAGGAGAAATCAAGGGCGATGATTTTTCATCTCCACAGGAAACGCAGTGCAGTAATCGGAAGTCTCCTGTTTCTGGCTACACAAACAGTAGCTCTGGCGCAGGACGCTTTTTTGGGGGAAATGCTTCCCGGCTTTAAAGAAAGGGCTGTAGTGCTGGATATTGTGGCCCGCGTAGTGGAGCAGGATCAACAGGAAGTATGGAATTCTTTCAATTCAAAGATTACGATTCCCGGACGGCCTGTAGGACTAAGACTGGTCGGGGCCAATATCGTTATTGCCGTTCAGTTTACACCCTATCTGAGGCCGAACGGCAATAATATTTTAGTTGTCCAGGGGCAGATATGGGTGAATATCCCCAACAAGGGGATGCATTATCAGTCAATCATGCAGACCATAGCCATGGAATTCGGTGAACAGATATACTTCTTTCCACTTGGCGGTTCTGATTCAAAAGGCGAAGCCCGTATAGAAATACAACTGGAATTACACCCCTATAACGCGGGCCCTTCAACAAACGTTGGGAACGGACAGACGGATGAGCCGGATAAGGTCGATTCAAGTACGAATGGAGAAACAGGCGCGGATAGTATAAAAGAGGGGGAAGTAAACCAGCCTGATAAACCCGGCGGTCTGGGGAATGAAATTCCCCGATGAGAATTAAATTTTTTTCTTTCTTTTTCTTTCTTATAATAAGCCTTATCTTTTCCGCATGTGAAGAAAAGCTGCCGGTGATTTCCGCTATTGATCCTAGAATAGGCCGGCTGGGGGAAGTGCTCACCATAACCGGAGAGAATTTCGGGGATGAACGGGAAGAATCCTATGTTACTATAGCGGGTGTTTCCCCTACAACTTCATCTTATATGGAATGGAAGCAGGATAGGATTCTGGTAAAGATACCGGAATCAGGCGAATCTGGACTGGTGTATGTATTTGTAGGGGGAAAGAAGAGCAACCCAGAGTTATTTGCAAACCAGGCGGCCATTCCCATACCGGTACAGGAGGATGACGCCGGAACAGGCCCCCTGATAAACTCGATAGAACCGGCTTCCGGGGCCGTAGGCAGCATAATCACCATCAAGGGGCGGGGCTTCGGTGTATCACGGGAGGGAAGCGGTGTATATTTTCCCTGGAAAGCTGAAAATTCTCCTTTAATTCCGGCGGAAGCAAGACAGAGCGAGATGATGGAAGCCGCTGAAACGGAATTTGGCTATGAATCCTGGAGCGACAGGGAGATACAGGTACGGATACCTGACGGTGCGGTAAGCGGAAATATCGAGGTAAGGACGCCGAGAGGGTCTTCACGAACTGTTTCTGTGGATATTACCGGGAAACCGGGAACCAAGACTTTTAAAGACAAGCACAGCTATGCTATCAGGTATTCGGTGGATATACAGGTACAGGAGGTTTCGGGGCGCAACATCCTGTACCTGTGGGTTCCCCGGCCAATCGGTTCTTCTTCCCAACGGAACGTTCAAATATTGGAGCGCAGCCAGGACGCGTTTATCGAGAATTACCGGGGATCGAGCCTTTTCCAGTTAGTTGATCTTGCCCCTCAAAGCAATACCAGCATTTCCTTTAGATGTGCTATGGATGTTTACACGGTAGAGACCAGCCTGCGCGCGGCGCAGATCAAACAGAACAGGGATTCCCCCATCCATACTATATATATACAACCGGATTCCCTTATTCCTTCCGATAATGAAAAGATAAAGGTTCTTGCGGCTTCTATTGTCGGGAAGGAGCAGAACCCCTACCTCAAAGCCCAGCATATTTACCAATGGCTTATAAGTAAGGCCGGTATACAAGCAGAGCCTGTCAATTATACGGTGCTGGAATGTATTGAGGAAAAACGCTGCGACAGCTATACGGCGGCCCTTCTCTTTTGCAGTCTGGCCAGGGCTGCGGGCGTTCCGGTACGGCCAATTGCCGGAGTCTTAGTGAATCATTCACAGAGCGCAAGCAAGCATTATTGGGCGGAATTTTGGATAGACGGTTTCGGCTGGGCGCCTGTGGATCCGGCGCTGGGGGCGGGCGTTGCCCCCGAAACATTCAACCTGAAAGAGAATCATGCCGCCTACTATTTCGGCAATATCGACAACCAGCGGATCGCCTTTTCCCAGGGGCAGATCAGGGTCTCCAGGATGGATCCCCGGGGCCGTGTTTCCGTGCGGAACAGGGATTATGCCTTGCAGGATCTTTGGGAAGAAGCGTCGGGGGGATTGGATTCCTATTCCAGTTTATGGAGTGATATTATTATTACCGGTATATATACAGAGTAGAAATTCGGTAAACAGAAACGGAGGATTTATGGTAACGGTTATTTCTTTAGGCGGCTCTATCGTAGCGCCGGATAAGGTTGATGTTAATTTTTTAAAAGATTTTACTGTTCTGATACGGAATTTATTAAAGATTGATGAAAAGCGGCGTTTTATCTTTGTGGTAGGGGGCGGCGGTCCCGCACGGGCCTGGCAGCAGGCATACCGGGAACTATCGGACGAAAGTGAGCGGACTGACGGCGAGGCTGACTGGATAGGTATAATGGCGACAAGGCTTAACGCACAGCTTGTAAAGGCGGTTATGGGGGAAAACTGCCGTCAGGATGTAGTGGTAAATCCTACCCAGCTAGAACCGCTTGTAGGCAGGATTCTTGTTGCGGCGGGCTGGAAACCGGGTTTCTCTTCGGATTACGATGCAGTACTCCTTGCGGAACGTTTTCACGCCGATCTGGTGATTAACCTTTCTAATATTGCACAGGTCTACACCGATGATCCAAAAAAAAATCCTGGGGCCAAGCCTATAGATTCTATCTCGTGGAATGATTTCCGTGCCCTAGTGGGGGATGAGTGGACGCCGGGTAAGAATGTACCCTTCGATCCGGTAGCAAGCCGCCATGCAGCCAAGATAGGTATTAAGGTGATCTGCGCCGCAGGCAGGGATCTGGATAATCTACAGAAGATACTCCTGGGGGAAAATTTTATAGGAACAACCATAGGCTAGCAGTTTGTTGCGCTTGTGGATTTTTTGCTCAGTGTGCCTTTGGCACACCTTCATGCAAGAAATCCACAAGTGCAATCGGACACGAAGTGTCCGCGGCTGCTATGCAACCGCCGCATTTACACCACTTGGACTAAAGGCCGCAGGTTCGGGGTATGCCGCGGTTAAACATTCTTCTATACGAACTTACGTTATTTAAGCGCCCGCAGGTCCTTGCCTAAAGTCAGGACGCGGGCATCCTCTTCAAGAACAGAAAAGCCCATTTTTTTGTAGAAGGCAAGGGCGCCGGTGTTTGCCTTGCTTACCCCCAGGTGCAGGCCCGGAACTTTCCGCTCTACCAAAGCTGCCCAGAGGGTCTCCATGAGAAGCCTGCCCCAGCCCTTGCCCTGTATGGTTTTAAGCAGATCTATGTGTAGGTGAGCCGGATATAAAGCCTGCCAGGGCTGCTCAGGGGCGGGATGCTGTTTGTGAAAGGCAAGCGCCATACGGCTTTCAATTAGGGAGACGGCTTTTTCCACGGGATAGGGCACAGGGTAACGTTCACGGAGCAGGGGCAGCCAGCTTTTTTCCAGCCATTTTCCAAAGGCTTCCGTATCCGGCGCACAGACAATATACCCTTGGGGCTGCTCGTCAGTTGCGGCAATAAAGCATATCGAATCCGGGTAAAATGCGTAAGGCGCCGCATAGAACTGGCCCAGCATATAGGGATCCTTAAACAGAGCCGAAGCATCCTCCCCTGCCTTTCCAGTTTTAAGGCATATTTCATACAGATACGGCAGGTCCTGCATGGCCAGCGGTCGTATACTTACCCGCATGTATTACCTCGTATTATTTCTTTCCCAAGGCAAATCCAGGGAAGCTGAATCGCCGGTTGCGTTATCCGCCTTATTAACTTTCCCTTCCTCTTGTTTTTTCTGCTGCCTAATGGCAATGAATAGTATGGAAGCGATAAAAAGGAGAAATATTATGGAGAATATAAATACCCAAATAGAATTTGTCTTAACAGGCTTCACCGGAACCGCCGGAATTCCGGGAATATCTGAACCTACCGCCTCCACCGGCTCTGAGAATATAACAATAAGGCTCGTAATAACGGCAAGACCTATTACAATGAGCGCGATGATTGCGGTCCTCCGTACCACAGGTTCGGATTTAAGGGAAACCGCAAAATAGATAATGCCGGCCAGGATAACAGCGGACAAGGGTACCAGAAAATACAGCATAGATATAATTATAGCGAATCTGTCAAAAAACGTAAATACTTGAATTTCAGGGATAAGGAATAGCTTACAATTAAAGCAGTTTCATCTTTGAATCCCCGGCACTACCGATAATACTGCCCCATAGGAGTTTGCGGGCTGTGCCCGAAAATCGTATAATTTTGCAAATTGATAGTTAATTTAAAACAGTCTTATTTTCTGTTAAAAACAAAGACACTCGGCAAATCAGGATCGGCAAGACGCCGCCGCGTTTCGGCCAGACAATTCGCCGCGCATACATCGCTTGGATCCATTGCGACAACCTGCTCGAACCGTTCACAGGCGATGGCATACTCTTTGATATGATAGTTACGGATTCCCGATTCAAAAATGCTTTTTGTTGCCAGCCTTCTTGCCTTAACCTCATCAGGCAATGCGTCAAGCATATCAAACACGCCGATTACCTCGATAACCCCAGCAGGCTCTATCATGCCGATAAACCGGTATTCAAATTCGGTTTCGCAGCCGGAAAGCTGATTCATAACATCGCGGGTGATCAGCATGCCCGATTTTGTCTGTTTAGTCAAGGATTCCATCCGGGACGCCAAATTGACATTTTTGGAAATTACCGTACTGGACAGCCGTTCATTTTCGCCCACTATCCCCATCATCACCGACCCGCTATGAAGCCCCACGCCGATGTTAATACCGTCCTCCCCTATGGTTACCTGGGCCTCAAGCACCAATTTTTGGTAAAGTTCAATGCCCGCCCGTACCGCATCACGGGCGTCAACAAACAAGGCCATCACCGCGTCGCCGAGATATTTATCGACAAAGCCCTTGTGCCCGCGGATAATGGGACCGGCAATGCCCAATACCTGATTGATAAATAAAAAATTTTCCCGGGCCTGCATGATTTCAGAATTTATCGAAAACGACCGTATATCAAAAAACAGTACCGTCATATCCTGCTGCACATAATCGCCCAGCTTCATTTTAGTAATATCCGGCACTCTCAGGTGCTCCATAAACTGGACCGGGACAAAACGGATAGTTGACTCGTTTAATTTGCATATCTGTTCAAATTGGGCTTGCAGTTCCCCGGCCATACGGTTCAATCCCCAACTCACCCTGCCCAGTTCGTCCCTTCCGCTATATTTTATCCGTGCCGCATAGTTGCCGCCGGAAATCGCATTGAGTACGCCCGCGACCATTCTCAACTGCCTTACCACGATAGACATAACCGTAATCAAGGTGGCTAGTATGACCAGGCAAATAAGAGCGGCAATAATAGATACCTGCCGTTGCTGTACCGCATTGCTGATCTCATAACTTATCATATCAAGGCCGATCTCGAAAAAGCCGGCGAATTTTCCCGCGCTGTTGTACAGGGGAACATTCACGTATGCCCACTTGCCGTCAAGATAGTCAATAATATCCGCAAAGGGCTTTCCCTTCACAATAAGGTCATACTCACCGGTTCCTTCTTCTATTTTTATATAACCATAGGGACGGAACATGTTCATTTCATCATTTGACACCATAAGGTAATACTCAACATTTCCTATTACTTTATATATCGCGGCATAGTACAGTTCATTCCATTCGTCCCGGTTGCCGCCGATAATCTGTTTTATTGTTTTTGATAATTTCCGGTAAGCATCGCTCCTGAAATCTTTTATGCTTTTTAACCGGTCTACATCGTCGCCGTCAATCAGATCGGATACCGCTGTCGCGGTAAAAAGCAATTCCCTAAAAATCTCCCGGTTAAGACGTTCGTTCATAACATTGAATGTAACGCTGTATAGTACCGCAAAGGCCGCAATAGTTATGGGGATAGTCAATACGATCTGCTTAATAAAAAGCGAAATGTACCGGTCGAAAATATATACAAATAAAAGGTAGATTCCAAACAGGAAAGAGGCGATTCCCAGCACAAAAGACGCCTGAACAGCGGTAATCGCAAGCCTGTTTGCAGGGGGAAGGGTTATGCCCTCCCCATAGGTCTTAAATTCCCTGCCGTTGTAATACCAGACAACATTGCCGTATACCCCCGCAAATCCTTCTTTCCAAAACCCGAATTGGGCAAGAACCGGATCTATTCCCTGAGCATGCAGATCGTCAAAGAAACCGCCCGGAAGCGCCTTCTCTATGCCGCCGCGGTCAATACGGTAAATGATCCCGGAAATCATATCGAAAAAGACAATGTTTCCATCGGTATCATAGTCAAGATGCCAGGGGATAATACCCCCCGCGTCTTCGGTAAAATCAAAGGAGCCCCTCAGCGCCGGAGGGGCTCCGTCTTGTACCTCATAAACAGCCCCGTCACGGGTCGTATAAATAAAATTATCAAAGTCCTTTAACGCAAGCCGTGCAACCGAATAGTCCGAAATCCCCTGGGAAAAAACCTGCGAGGCCAACTCGTCCCGAAAGGTATCGTAGCTGTAAAGCATTACCCGGTTCTCCTGGGTTCTTGAAAAGGTAAGAATACCGTTTTCGCAGCGCATAGAGCCGAACTGGGGGAATACGTGGGGCCTGTCCTCCGAATCGTCCGCGTATGCTATGATGAGGATATCCTTTATAAAGTTCCCCTTCCGGTCATATTTGCGTATGATGTCCCGTTTTGTAAGAAAGGCATCGTATTCAATTTCCATGGCGTAAACATAGAGATTCCCCCCTTCATCAATGGCACAGTCAAAAAATTTGACATATTCTTTTAATTTATCGATAGTAATTGTGTAGTTTATCTGTCCTTCCGGCGTCATGCACACCAGGCGGAACGCGCCGCTGTCGATAACATAGAGATTACCGTCTTTTTCATAGATAGCGGAGGATGCAAAATCCAAAGGCGTCTTGTTTTGGAAGACCGGCTGCTTCAAAAGATCGAAATTCAGCGCGCAGACAAGCGTACAGAAGATACAAATAGCAACACAGAGGGCAAACATCATACTGGCCTTTTTATGATTTTTCATGGATTTTACCCCCTGTAAAAATATCCGATAGATTCGCTTCTAAAAACATCAGTTTTTAGAGATTCCTCGTAATTATATTATCTTTCAAACATCGCTGCTATCCCCTTTCCAATCCAATGCAGTGCAACAGCATTTACTTTTTTCGGTCTCTCAGATGCCCGAAACGTATAATTTTGAAAAAAGAAGAGCCATCCATGCCGCCTTTGCCTCCCCGTTTTTAAGGAACGAGTATGGCTTTGGAGAATCCTAATTCCCGAAACGGGCCGCGCGCCTACAAAGGCGGCACGGCTTTGCCTCTTAAACCGCTCTGACGGCCCTTTATGGAAAGATATTTTATGAAGAGGGCCTTTCTATAGCCGAGATATACTGAACAATGTTTCCGGGGAAGATGCGCTGACGGCCCTTAGCTGGCTGTAGCCCGGAGCAGTTCTTCCCTGGCGGATAGTTTAAGCGAATCGAAGAGTTCCGCAATGTCCCCCTGCATAACAAGGTCCAGCTTATAGAGCGTCAGGTTGATCCGGTGATCCGTCAGGCGGTTCTGGGGAAAATTGTAAGTGCGTATACGCTCAGATCTATCCCCGCTGCCGACTTGACTCTTACGGGCCTCCGCCCGTTCGGAAGCGGCCTTTGCCTCTTCTAACTCAAAGACACGCGCCCTCAGTATGCGCATGGCCTTTGCCTTGTTCTTAATCTGGCTTTTCTCGTCTTGGCAGTGAACAACGATACCGCTGGGAAGATGGGTTATCCTTACCGCCGAATCTGTCGTATTGACACACTGGCCGCCGGGCCCCCCTGCCCGCATGACATCAATACGGAGTTCTTCCGGCTTTATATGGATTTCCGTTTCATCGGCTTCCGGCAGCACTGCAACCGTAACCGCGGAAGTATGTATCCGCCCGGAGCCTTCTGTGGCAGGCACCCGCTGTACGCGGTGAACCCCCGACTCGTAGCGGAGGTTTTCGTAGACATTGCTGCCGCTGATAGAAAAAATGATCTCCTTTAGGCCGCCCAACTCGGTTTCGTTGGAATTCATTATTTCAAACTTCCAGCCCTTCGTTTCGGCAAAGCGGGAGTACATACGGAACAGGTCTGCGGCAAAGAGGGCCGCCTCTTCACCGCCGGTCCCCGCCCTAATCTCCATAATAATATTCTTTTCATCCAGAGGATCCTTGGGAATAAGGAGAAATTTGAGCTTATCTTCCGACTCCCTTATGCGCATCTCAATTTCTTTTAACTCTTCCCTGGCCAATTCCTTCATCTCGGGGCTTTTTTCGTTCTGAATAATATCCTTTACATCCTCAATTTGGGCACTGGAATCCTCAATTTCTTTCTGAACCGCGGCAATTTCGCTTAAATAAGAGTATTCTTTCATTAAATCGCGGTATTTATGCTGATCTTTTACCAATGCTGGGTCCTGTATCAATTCCTTTAGTTCATCATAACGATGAAGCAGGGATATAAGCCTATTATTCATAGTATTTTCTCCTGAGTAGGGCTAATGCCTTTTCATTTAAACGTAACAGAAAATAAAAAATTCTGCAATAGAGGAGATTAATATAGCAGCAATTTTACTTTTGAGAAATTCAACCGCCAAGATGCTATGATTTAAATTATCGGGAAAAAGCGGTACTCTGGTCCGACTTCAGCCCGAATATCCCCCGATCAATGGGCATGCTGTGCTCTTCGAGCGTTCGGACCGCACCTTAAAAACAACGCCGCTTTTTACATATCCGCCGTTACATCGAAGCGGGAACTTTGCCCGCCAGGTAAGCAGCGGAGGCGGCAGCGCAGAATCGAGCCCCTGGGAGGGCTGGGCTTGCCATTGGTGCGGATCAGGAGCTTGAGGTAGTTATCGGAAAGCCCTGCCGCATAGGGTGCGGTTCCCGCCTCTATCTCATCTGCCTTTATGCAGCATTCTTCTATAACAGCGTCTACTTCCCGCCCAAGCCAGCGGCTGATATAGGCCCGCCTCCCTTCCCCCGCAAGGTCTATGAGCCTTTTCACCCGTACCGCCGCTTCACGCTCGCTTATCTTTCCCTTAAAATCCAGAGCCTCGGTTCCCCGCCTGGGCGAATAGGGAAAGGCATGAATCCATGCAAAACCCGCCTCTTTGCAGAGGATACAGGTCTTTTCAAACTCAGCCTCGCTTTCCCCGGGAAAGCCGGTAATGATATCGCAGGCAATGAAAGGATCGCCCTTTACCAAACGTAACTGCCCTATCTTCCGTATAACTTCTTCGGGGCTGTACGAACGGCGCATCCTTTCGAGAATAAAGGAGCTGCCGGACTGGATTGAAAGGTGGAAATGCGGTTGGATACGAGGAGAGGAGATCGTTTCAAGCAGCCTTTCATGTATAGCATCCGGTTCAATTGAAGAAAGGCGCAGCTTGATGCGATCCGTCCCCCGCAGGAGGCGCTTGAGAAGATATGCCAAATCAGGCGAATCCAAAGGCTCCGCCGCGCTTCCTCCTTGTCCGGGGGAAACGTCCCGGTACTGGGAGATATTTACGCCGGTCAGGACGGCTTCCGCATAGCCCTGGTTTTCAAGCCTTTTTACACGATCCAGAACTTCCGCGGCCTCAAGGCTCCTGCTCCTGCCCCGCGCAAGGGAAACCCGGCAGTAAGAACAGCGGTTGTCGCAGCCTTCCTGAATTTTAAGAAAGGCGCGGGTATGAAAGGAAAAACGTGAAGGGACAAAACTGAAAGGCTCAAATTCAAAAGCGGCCGGTAAACGCGGGGAAGCATCCTGCCGATTTTCAGATAGTTCTTCCGGCGGAGGATCGCCCGCGGACGATCCCTTCAAGGCACAGGCAGGGGGGGTGGATGCGTCCATAAAACGGCTGAACCAAAGGGCGGCAAGCCCCCGTATCCGCGCCGGATCCTCCAGGCCGCCCGCTTCCGCAAGAAAAGCAGGGAGGCTCAGAAGGGCGCTTTTACGGCTTCCCGGAATGACAAAGAGCCTTCCCGCGGACCCAAGGGCTTCTATTTCAGGCTTATCCAGTTCGGCGTAACAGCCGGTTGCTATAACAATAGAGCAAGGGCTATCCCTTAAAGCCTTGCGTATCATACGCCGTGCCTTCTGTTCAGCCTTGGATGTTACCGTGCAGGTATTGATCACATAAATATCCGCAGCGTCCCCGCAACCCGCTCTATCCGTACAAGCCCTTACAGTACCGCCTTCTCCGCCGGGCAGGGCCCAGGAGAGAACCTTAAAGCCCTTATCGCGGAACTGAGAAGCAAGGGATTCACTTTCAAGCTGGTTGAGCTTGCAGCCCAAAGTATAGAAGGAAACAGAAAGCATACGGAAATATCAGCGGCTTCGGAGGGCCTGGCGCGCTCTTTCCAGACCCCGCCGGGCATCGGAGAGCTGCGAATTGAGGTTCAGCGCCCGCTCGTACGCGGTAACAGCCTGCTGCCATTCCCCCGCGTTTTCCTGCGCATAGGCCAAACGGGTCCACCAGGCGGCATTCCCCGGTTGATAATGCACCGCCGTTGAAAGGGCTATATCCGCATGATGGTAACGGCCCATGCGTATATATATCTCTCCGATGAAATAATACACCGTATCTATGCGCTGCCCCTCCGGGGTCAGATTGACGTACTCCTGAAAGTACTGCAAAGCCTCGGTATTACGGCCTTCATAGTAACTTATCTCCCCTAAAATTTCGATTATACGCGGATCGTAGCGGCTGACATTCCGGCCCGCCCCGGCATACCGCAAGGCTTCCTGATACCGCGCAAGCCTGATAAGGCTCCAGCAGATAACCACGTAAGAATCCATATTCCTTGAATTGACCGCAATTTCAGATTTACATATCTCGACCGCCCGTTCATAATTTCCCCTCCGGTATTCATCAAGAGCATCGGGTCGGGTCTGTGCGCTCATAATCCCGCCGCTCAGGAGGAACAGGAGGCAGAAAATTACGTTTCTCGCTATCTTTATGTACATACAATTACACCCTTTACCGGAGCAAACTTCCGCACGGCCGCATTCTAAGAACCTTTCATAGAACAGCATCTTTTTGTAACTACTCAGGTATATGCGATATTTATACGTGTTCTCAAGTGCTTGGGGACCCGCAGGGTCCCTCACAAAGGGGCTCCGCCCCTTTCGCTCCAATCGGCTCATTTGGGACTAAAGTCCCCTGGCTAAAGCCCCTCCATTCCGCCGATTGCGCCACGGTAGTGGCTACGCTATCCCCGCATTAATTCTGAGTAGTTACATCTTTTTCCATCAGGCAGCGCCCGTTAAATTTGCAGCCAGGTTCCATTGATATATCTGGAGCGGTAACATTCCCCGTAAGTTTACCGGTAACGGTAAGCTCTATTTTTTGGGAGGCAATGACATGCCCTTTCACCTCACCCCGGATAATAACCCTGGTTCCGTTGATATTTGCCTCCACTACCGCATCCTCGTCCACGACAAGTACGCCCTTGGCAAATATCTCCCCTGAAACTTTTCCCCGGATAAGAAAAGACTTTTCAATATTAAGCACGCCGGAAAAATCTATATCCGCCGACAGGATAGTATCAAAATCCTCATCTTCAAGAACATCATTATGAACATCAGTCATATCTTTAAATTTACCGTGAGGTATCCGGCTAGGTCAATAGGGGAACTATACAGTATAGCGATTTTACTTTTAAGAAATTCAACCGCTAAAGACACGAAAAAGGAAAGTGCGCTACTTCCAAGTACCGCGAAATGGACCTCTCCCGGAACAGTGGGCAGGCAGTTAAGACCGTGATACACCCAAGGAGAGGTAATCATGGGAGAACGAAGAGAGTATACCAAAGCGTTTAAGGAATCAGCGGTAGATCTGGCGGTGAGTTCAGGGAGGAAGCCAGGGAGGGGAACTGCTGGGACAACGCCTGTGCGGAGAGCTTTTTCAAGACGCTCAAATGGGAACCGGAGGTTCTGGAGAGGAGGCATAGCAAGGGGCAAGTAAAAACGGCGGTATTTGAGTACATCGAGATTTATTACAACCAAAAGCGTAGACACTCTGCGCTCGGATATGCTGGACCGGTAGCAGTAACAACTAACCAAGCGGCTTAAACGGCTGTCTACCAAACCGGGGGAAGTCCAGTCCTCCGATCCCTCCACCGGCATACTTCATCATAAACAGCAGGTCGGATTTGTCGGTGATACTGCCGCTATAACTCGTATAGAATACCGGTAACCGGGCGGATTCACCGAAAAACATACCGATGTTTATTTGGCGTAAGGTTTCATGGTCCCGGTTATAGCCCCATTCGGCATGATCTATCCCACGGGCGTAGGTCGGGATGGAAGTCACGGCATAGGCAACGTAGGCGCTCAGGGCCCCTTCCCCTCCGCCGTTCACCGCCACCCATTTTCTGAAAAAAGCCATACGCTCGGCAAAGGCCAGCGAAGCGAATAATTCGCTGCTCTGTGCGGGGAGGATATATCCTCACTTAT
>JAISQR010000341.1 GCA_031274035.1 Treponema sp.
GCTATGGCAATGAGGGCAATGTATTTCTATGCTGATTAACATTCTTTCATAGAATCATCTTTTGTCCTCTTTGTCATTTCCCGTTCCTCTATCCATCATACTTTCTAGATCACCTCCAAGTACTAGTATGGTGGCGGCTTGTCATATCAGGGACTAATTCGACCGTCTCAACAGGTCTGTATATGCTTCGCTGCTAAAGCGGCTCGGGCTCCGAAAAACCCCAGTCGGCGCAAGCGCCTTTGTGGGGTTTTTCTCCGCCACATTTTGGCCCGCCGCAAACCTGCGGTTTGGTTTATAGGCGGGCCAAAACGTCGTAAACAGCCGGAACGTTAATGTGCGGATTATCATTCCTCTGTGTCTATCCTGAGAAATTACGGCTCTTGATATGAACCCATTGAGAGGGCCACCGCCTGGGCAAAGAGGATTCCCCGGCCCCCAGAAGTCCCCCTAAACCGCCTAAGAACATCCCCTCCTGATCCGTACCGGTAACGGTAAAGCCACTTCTCGCAAGGAGCCTTATCCGCTCGACCGCTTCCCCGCCATGAGGGCTTCTCCGGGGGAAGCAGGCCCGCGACCCTGGACGAGCCAATAGGGGCGGTCTTCCGGGCCTTTTCGAGCCAGGTTCCTGCAGCCAATAGGGGCTGTTCGTCGATCTTCACCAGGTGATACCGGTAGGGAGCGGGGCGCCGAGGAGGGCCAGGATCATCTGGGAACGCCGGCGGAGGAGGGAGTTGACCGCCTCTTTCATACATCGGCCAGGGTCTTTGTTGTGATACTATATATAGTGCATTATAGCATTTAGTACACAATATATAGCGTATATACCTTTTGATGGTATGCTCATCTTATACTACCAAGATTTAGGGCTGTAACAACATCCCGGCCATACCTCCACTGGTCCCTGTGAAAAGGTCCTGAGCTTCCCATCGACGATGCGGACCGTAAAATATTTAAAAAAATTGTGGTTAGCTACTTGTATATTTTTTTGAAAACAGGTATATTCTTTTTATACTATCATGTCCTTCTGAGGATGTTTCAAGCGCTCGGCCTCTTGTGCAAAAAATGAGAGCGTTTGACCTATTACGATAAACGGGAGATCCACTGATGCAGCTGAGTGCTAAAACATTTATCCATGCCTTTCAACAACAAGCGGCGCGTACCCCTGACCGTATTGCGCTTTCTGACGCAACCAAGGTGAACATTACCTATGGGCAGGCACAGAAGTATGCGAATTATGTCTCCCAGAAACTGACTGACGCGGGGGTACAACGGGGTGATATAGTGGCTCTCTTTCTGGGACGTACCGCCTTTTTTCCCGTCGCGGCTATTGGGGTGTTTCAGGCTGGGGCCGCCTATATGCCCATTGATCCCCGGTATCCTGACAGCCGGATCGCCTTTATGCTTGAAGATTCCGAGGCAAAAGTACTGATCGCTTCGGCTGAATTCGCCGCTCATATTGAAGGCTTTACCGGTACGGTACTGTATGCGGAGGATTTGCAGGTAGAACGGCAGGAGACTCCTGAGCCGATTATTGACGGCGATGATAGGGATTACATTATCTACACCTCAGGAACAACCGGCAAGCCCAAGGGCGTGATAAATGTTCATAAGGGATTAATGAACCTTATTGATTTTTATGCCGCTGAACTGAACTGCAATGAGAACGATGTATCCGGGGTTTATTGTAGTTTTGCTTTTGATGCTTCAGTGATGCAGATATTTCCGTTTTTGGCGCGTGGTGCGGGGGTGGATATTGTGCCCACCGAGGTCATGTTGGATATGCGGGCGCTCAATGCGTATACCAATGAACATGGTATAACAACCATGTATCTGAATCCTTCTGTTGCCAAATTTTTCGATCTGGTTTGTGAAAATACCACGTTGAAGTCAGTGGTTACGGCAGGAGACCGGCTTACCTATGGTCCTGGCCGTAATTTTGTGATTTACAATATGTACGGTCCAACCGAGGCGAGTGCTGTTATTACCAGTTTTCTGGTGGATAAAAAATATGAAAATTACCCTATAGGCAAATTTGTTAAAAACAATTGTGGGTATATCGTTGACGAAAGCATGAAGCTTGTGGCGGAAGGTGAAGCCGGTGAGTTATGCTTGGCAGGAATTCATGTAGGTACGGGTTATTTAAGGCGGCCTGAGCTGACTGCGGAGAAGTTTATCAAGAATCCCTTTAGTGATGATGCGAATTATCAGACGCTTTACCGGAGTGGGGATTTATGCCGGGTTTTACCAGACGGTAATTATGAGTTTCTGGGACGGATCGATACGCAAGTGAAGATTCGTGGTTTTCGGGTGGAGCTGGGAGAAATCGAGGCTGCCATGCGCAGTTATGAGGGCACGAGAGATGCGATCTGTGGGGCCTTTGAGGATGAAACACGGGGTGAAAAATATATTGTCGGGTACTATGTGGCGGACACGGTTTTGGATGAGCCGTCTTTCCGGGAATTTCTAGCAGGATCCTTGCCATTTTATATGATTCCGACTGCTTTTGTCAAGCTGGATGCTATACCGCTCGATGTAAATGGTAAATTTGACCGCAAGGCGCTGATCAGGCCTGACTACACTGTTGCCACATCGGCTGCTGCGGAATTTCGCGGGGAAACGCAGGAGGAACAAGTCTTAGCGGATTGTCTTTTTGAGATCTTCGATACCAAACATTTGGATTTTGACCGGAGTTTCATTGAAGCGGGGGGAGATTCCCTTGCGACGATTCATTTAATAGGTTTACTGCTCCAAAAAGGATTTACGATGGGGGGACTTAGTGCTATTTTTAGCCCGGAACATTCGTTACGGGATATAGCGCGCTTCCTTGTTCCTTATACTTCA
>JAISQR010000363.1 GCA_031274035.1 Treponema sp.
CACACTCTGTAAGCAGAGTAACTTGCTCTTTGCTTACCACTTTATCGGTGTTCCAACGGTTGTTATACGTGATTTTGCCCTTTTCCCTATTGTAGGTTTCAAAATAGAGGTACTTGACCAGCAGTTTTTCACCATCGGCGCGGTTCTCAAGGCCGTTTATCCACTTATAACGGTATTCAAGGTGATTTCGCCCCGTCCAGACGGCAGTTTCCAGCGTTTCGGGGACACTCCACTCAACCTGTTTGGCTATCCAGGGGTGCGATTCGTCTTTACCGGTGCATATGAAACTCAAACCCTGGTCGAGCACCGCCTTGCACCGTTTGGAAAACGCACGGCAAAAAGCAGGGGAGGCAACTCGTCAGACACAACAGAGCGCCCGGGATTGGTGTGCCGTGCCGCGGCCTTTGTTAAGAGCCTCGCACGCTTGCGGGACGCAAAAAGCGCTTGCTTTTTTAATGTGCGTCCTGCAAGAGACTAAAAGCGCGCGGGATAAGTCGTTTGCGGCCTGCAAATGAAAAAAGACCGTGTGCTATTGGTATAATAAGGATTTAGGTATTTTCATACCCCGTATCTGCAGTGAAGTAGTTCCTCATCCTACAATAAGGTGAGCTGGCTCCAAAATCTTAGAGGAGTTCGGTTCTTCCTGCGGCGCGGATTTTTTCGACAATGTCCTTAACCCGCTGGGTTTCTCCCCGTTTGGCTATCAGCACCGCCGGGACCGTGCCGTCTTTGCCTGAACGGACCACCACGATGAGGTCCTCCACCCCGCAGAGAGCCACCGGTATATCCGCATCAACAAAACAGGATTCAGCCCCGCTCCGGTATACCTCGGATCCGGTATCCCCCGCCAGTCCCTCGTATTCATCCCAGCTTCCCACATCCAGCCATGCAAAACCTGCGGCCACCATCACGGTCTGGGTACATTTTTCAGCTATGGCATAATCAAAAGAAGTAGTCCGCACCTGCTCATACACGGCGGGTAAACCCGGCCAGGCGGTAAGGGTCCGTAATCCCTGGGTATTCGTATAGCAGCATTCCTCCGGTGCCCGGAGTAGTGCAAAGGGAGCTAGGATCTCCGGGGCATAACGGTGGAATGCATCGAGCATAAACCGGGAAGAAAAGGCAAACATCCCGGAATTCCAGTAGAAATTTCCCGCCGCGAAGAATCGTTCCGCTGTGGTTCGATCGGGTTTTTCCCGAAACGAAGCCACCTGAAATCCGCTTACCCCTGCATCTCCGGGCAGCGAAAGCCCTTCCGTAGCTTCGATATACCCGTATCCGGTTGCGGGAGACCGGGGAGGAATACCAAAAACCACCAGTCGTTCTTGCCGGGCGAAGGCTTCGGCAGTAGCGGCATTTGCCTTAAAGACCTCCAGGGGCTGAATACTATGATCACTGGTGAGCACCAGGATAGTCCTGGCGTCCCCGGACACCCCTTGGATGTAGGTGATTCCGCAGGCAATGGCCGCAGCGGTATTTTTCGCCGCCGGTTCCGGGATAAGCACCACCCGATCCCGCAGGCTTGGGCTTACGGATGTACAGGCTTCGATGATAAAAGGCACATGCCCTGCTCCGGCTATGATAATAACCCGCCCGTCTCCTGCTTTATTGATCAATTCCACGGCTCGTTCAAGCGCGGCGTGGAAAAAGGTATTTCCCCCCGGAGCAGTCCCTGCGGAAGCTTCCGGGGAGACCGCCAGGAACTGCTTGGGCCGTTTTGAATTACTCGCGGGCCATAGCCGCGTCCCTGCGCCGCCGGCCAGGATAATACAGTCATCAAACATCGTATTACCATAGTAATCCACCTGCTGTCCTTGAGGCAAGGCCGTTCTACCGGGCGAGGGCACGTAAAAATTGTTGTCCACGAATTACGCGGATTAAGAACGGTGGTCATTCCATAATTCGCGTTAATTCGCGCCATTCGCGGACTCTTTTGTTTATATGCCCTGGCCCTGATTCGGGAAGGCTTGACTTTTCCCGAAAGAACCACTAAGCTCATCTTGTTAATGGCGCTTTCGAGCCGCCTATGAATCAGGGAAGGTTCTGTATAGTAGTGCAGATAGAGCATGGTCTTGGTAAGGGATAAAGGTTTCATTATGGGGTATATCAATGGTAAGTGCTACGCCGTCCGCAGTCTCGGATTTGAGCGGTTCCTGGGCTCTACCCCCGCAAACGCCCTAAGCCCAAGACGCAACCGGTACGACGGTCCTGCAGGTAAGGACATTCCATCGGCGATCAAGGAGTTATCTAAAAATAATCATGTATTATTACAAAAATTATGAAAAAGATACAAAAAACCCTTGACGGCGGGGGAAAACCAGGATATTGTTTTTAGGTATAGGATATTGATAGAGGATATTTTTTTGCGTATGTTGTGCTATGGCGGTTCTGTTTTAGGAACGCCGGTTTTCAAAAAATTCAAGGATTCTGCTTCTCTCTACTCGATGTTGCGCTCAATCCGTGGTTTGTTTCATTTTCGCATCCCATATACTCCAAGGGAGCGCTATGCTTCCCAGGAGTTTGGAGTCGCCCATGGTTAATGGGCGTGAATAACAGCGTGCCCGGACGCATCAAATCAGCAGGTTCTGGTTTAATCCGGGTGAAGGAATTTTCTCAATGGCCAAGAAATTGTATGTCGGTAATCTCTCGTACAACACGACTGAAGATGGTCTTCGTAATTTGTTTTCCGGTTTTGGAAGTGTTGCCTCTGCTAAGATCATTTTCGATCGTGAAACCGGCAATTCTAAAGGATTCGGATTTATCGAAATGAGCTCCGAAGAAGAAGCAAGCGCTGCTATCGCGGGTACCAACGGCCGCGAATTTGAAGGGCGGCAACTAAGGGTGAATGAGGCAATGGACAAACCGCGGCGGGACCGGGGTGCAGGTTATGGTAATAGCTGGTAGTCGGACCCTTCTTTCAGCATAACCCCGGTAAACGGTAAAAAAGGAGCAAAGGCCGAGGAGTGTGTTGAAGATTGTAAGAAGGTCCGCGAATTGACGCGCAGGGGCACAGCTTACGGCTGTTCCTGGCGCACGAGAGGGGGCTTGTGCAGGTTCAATATACCCCCCGGTTCGTATCGGTTTCCGTCAGAGACCACCCTTATTTCTGGGCCATGGCGGAAGAGCGCATCCGGGCATCTAAGGTATTGAGTATCTCCATCAGTTTTTCTTTTTCTATGAGATCGATAAGTCGAGCCTCGGTAAATCGTTTGGCTTCATCGGAATATTTACCGCAACTGAGGCAGATCCCCTTACCGGCTCTCATTTCTTTTAAACGGACATGAAAATCCCGGATCGCCAATTCCCCAACGGCACCAGGGGTTCTGATAAACCGGAAGGCGATCATATCCGACCATTTGGAGGTTTCAACTTCAGCGATTATATCGACCCATTCACTTCTATTTGTTATATTGACTACTTTTACTTTTGCTCTAGTATAATAACTTAACACGATCTTGCGGCACAGGGCGATAAAATCCGCGCTTGAGCCGAGCATAAAAATATGATAATTTTTATTGGCATTGAGTTCCTGATACCGATCTATCAGGGTCTTCACGTCTTTATACTCCGGATTATACGCCTGGATCAGTTCCAAGAGACTGAGGGCTTTTTCTATTTCATTTTGTTTAAGATAGACCGTAGCCAGCCGGTATCGCAACTCAGCCAGTACTTCCGGGGAGGCGCTCTTTTCATATTTGAGACCAATTTCAAAATCTTGGATGGCCTGTACATCATGATACTGCTCCATGTTGATAGTCCCCGAACGGAGACACGCGGTTGCCCCGAGGACCGGGTCAAGGCGAAGATGGGAGAAGATATTCTGGGCCTGCTCGGTCCTGCCCAGATCAAAATAACAGCTTGCCAAGAGGAAGAGACATTCCTTGTCATCAGGCACAAAATCAACCGCTTTACGGATGAGGGGGAGCGCTTCCTTGTATTTACCGAGATTAATGAGAGACTCGCCCAAATAGCGGAGCGCCGTAGGATGTTCAGGATTCTGTCTACACGCCTGAATCAGATCATGGGCCGCTTTTTCGTAATTCTTCCTCTGAAATTCAATAAGCCCCAAGTTGAAATTAACGTCAAAGTTGTTCTGTTGCTGGGACCGGGCCATAAGCAAGCCCTTGTAGGCTTCATCCTGTTTTCCCAACTGTACCGCCGCAAGGCTATAACGCAGATACGCCTCAAATTCATGAATGTCCTTGTTGGTGAGCGATAATTCAACTAAGATTTCATAGGTCTTAAACACCGCCGGCCAATTATTTTCCTGAAAATAGATTTCCCCTACTATGGCAAGCGCTTCCGGGTCACGATGGTTTTGTTCCAGCCGTTTATTGGCCTGCTTAAACACCATCTCCTGGGTTTTAGCTCGTTTCTGCTGGATTGCCTTGCCTTGCTTGAAACGACCGGTCATCACCATAACCAGGATCACCCCAAGAACGCCTATTCCACCGATAATAACAATAATGACACCCATCTTATATCCTTAATAAGAGTAAAAATACCGATTCTTTATGAGTTATACAAGCCATCTAAAATGGGAGAAAATGGGGGGCCGAAGCCCCCCAACATACCTACTGAGCCGAAAGGGCCGCCATGGTGATATAATTATAGGGTTGATTGAAGTGAGGGAGGAAGAAAATATCCAGGAGCTTGAGCTTATCAATGGTGATCTGCTCCTCAATTGCCAGGGAGAACAGATGGATGCCCATGGAAATATCCTGGTATGAGGCCATCTGGGCACCTAAGACCCGGCGGGTGTTTTTATCATAGACAATGCGGATCTTAACCTTATGGTTATCTTCTTTGATAAACCCCGGTTTCTGGGTATCCTCGAATTGGGTATACCAGGGGCTAAAGCCCGCTTTTTCCGCGGCTTTGAGGTTAAGCCCGGTAGAGACCATCTTGTACCCGTAGATGCAGATCCCATTAGACCCCTGTACCCCTACGGATTCCAGGGGGGTTCCCGCAGCGTTGTGCCCAGCCACGACCCCGCTTCGCACCGCGTTGGTGGCTAAGGCAATATAGGCCGGGGCTCCCAGGGCATTGCTGTACACGGTGGCGCAGTCCCCGATGGCATAGACATCCGGCTTACTGGTCTCCTGCTTGAGGCTGACCCGGTATGCACCGTTGGGGAAGGTCTCGAGGTCCTGGGCAGCCAGGGCCGTATTGGGACGGAACCCGATGGCCATGATAACCAGATCCACCGGGTAGTTCCCCTGGTTGGTAATGATGGCCTTGACTTTATCGGGTCCGGCGATTTCCTTAACTATCTCCCCAAAATGAAGGGCAATGCCCTTATCCGCCAGCACCTTGTCCATGTCTTGGGTGAACCATTCGTCGTAATAGGTGGAGAGGGAGGTTGCCGCGGCCTCAAAGAGCAGGACCTGCTTTCCCCGGCGCTGTACCGCCTCGGCAAGCTCCACGCCGATATACCCTGCGCCAACCACCGCCACGGTTTTAATATCCGGACTATCCAGGAGCTGGTTTATGTGCTGTCCATCCTGGAATCGCTTGACATAGGTTACCTGGGGAAGGTCCAGCCCCTTGATAGGCGGGGTGATGGGAAGGGAGCCGGTGGCGATGATGAGCTTATCATAGGACTCCGAGAACTCCTTGCCGGTCTTGGCGACGGCATATACCTGTTTTGCCGCGAAGTCTATGCGGCGCACTTCGGTTTCCAAATAGACTTCCGCTTTTTTAGCGGTGAAGGTGTCTTTTGAAGCATAGAAGAGGCCATCGGGATTATCGATCTGCCGTCCGATCCAGAGGGCGGTACCGCAGCCTAGATAGCTGATGTTGCTGTTACCGTCAAAGATGACCACTTGGTGCTCAGGATAATTATCCAAGATCGTGTTAGCCGCAGCGGTTCCGGCGTGATTCGCCCCGATTAATACAATTTTACTCATACGGTGCTCCTTATGTATACTATAAGGATACGATTTTTCCCGAGATATTTCAAGGCTACGCCTTGCCTCAAAAGAACCGAGCCGAAACGAGCTGGATACTCAAAACAAAAAAGTAAGTCATACCTCAAGGCTGCACTTGATAAAAAATCGTGCTAATATTATACTATATTAGATTTATAGGATTAATAATTGATAGGATTACTATATGAATTCAAAGGAAATATTCAAAAATGTCCTGGATCTGCGATTTACAGAGCGATTACCGGTTGCGGTTGAATCGGGCGGCGCTTGGGCGCTGAATACCTCTGGCCTTACGCTCCAGAAGGCGATAGAGGCGGAACCAGAAGCGATAGCGGATATTTTGTATAGGGCATATACCGACGCTGGTTCTGATTTGGTCTGGTCCATGGCTGGTTACAATAACCTCATCGTCGGCGCCCTGGGCGGTAAGATAACGTTCCGCGCCAAGGGGACGCCTGAGATTCTTGAACCGCTGCTCAAAAAGCCTTCCGATGTGGATACCTTAAATACGGACGCTATTTTGGATGATCCGATGATCAAAAAAATGCTGGAAGTTACCGCGGCGCTTGCAAAAAAAACAGCGGAAAAGCATTACCTTGCCCTTACCCGCTGGGGACCCTTTACGCTGGCGGGACTCTTATACGGCGTGGAAAATTGTATGCGGGATATCCGTAAAGATCCCGAAGGGGTGCGGCATATTCTGGACTGGGCCGGTGATCTTTTTCTTGCCTACGTGGACGGATACATCAGGGCAGGGGTGGAAATTGTACAACTGGCCGAACCGACCGCATCGGGAGACATGATCTCCCTCAAGCATTTTAAGGAATTTGCGCTTCCTGCATTCCAAAAGGTCTGTACCGCCCTGCATAAAAAAAAGGTGAAAATCGCGATCCATATCTGCGGTAATATCAATAACCGGCTGGATTTGATCGCCGACATGGGGGCTGATTACGCTTCTATTGATTATAAGGTTGACTTAAAAAACGCCAGAGCGGCTTTTGATGGGAAAATCGCGTTCATGGGAAATATGGACCCGGTAAGCATTATGCAACAGGGCAGCGTGGACGAAGTCCGGGCGGCGTGCAGGGATTGTATCGATCGCGCCGGAGGCGGCGCCGGATTTATTCTGGCCCCGGGCTGCGATTTGCCGCCGACCACTCCGTTGGAAAATGTCAGGGCGATGACCGAACTTGCGCGGGGATACCGTTTTTAGGAGAGACCAGTTGGACGCGGATTTTATGCTGAAATCGTTGCCCCTCTATATTGAAGCCATAGGTCTGATACTCAGGCTCTGCTTATTTTCGGTGTTCTTTTCGCTGGTCATTGGCTTTGTTTGCGCCCTGGGCCGCTATTATAACGTCGCCGTGTTACAGCGGATTGCCGGTGTTTATATTGAGCTTTCCCGGAACACGCCGCTTTTAATCCAGCTTTTCTTTTTATATTTCGGCCTGTCCCAGATGGGCATAAAGATAGCATCGTTCCCCTGCGCGGTAATAGGGCTTTCGTTCCTGGGCGGCGGTTATATGGCGGAAGCGTTCCGGGGCGGGTTTATGGCGGTCGGTAAAGGGCAGATTGAGGCTGGGTTGTCCATAGGCCTTACCCGGTATCAGCTTATCCGGTACATTGTGCTGCCTCAGGCTCTGGAAGTGGCTATACCTGCCCTGGGAGCCAATATAATTTTTTTGCTCAAGGAAACCAGTGTGGTCAGTATCATCGCCCTGGCGGACCTGGTAGCCGTGGCAAAGGATCTTATCGGGATGTACTACAAAACCGCCGAATCCCTGACGATGCTGGTTGCGGGTTACATTTTGCTGCTGCTTCCCTTGGTAGTATTGTTGCATCTGATAGAAAAGAGGCTGCGGTATGCGGAATTTGGGAATTAATGTTTTATTCGAAGGGACGAATTTTATCCGTATCCTTTCAGGGCTGTTTGTTACCGCCCGCATTGCCCTGGTTTCCGTTGCTTTTTCCATGATCCTGGGGATCCTGTTCGGCATGGTCATGACCGGTAAAAACAGGCTGGCGCGCCGCCTATGCCGCCTGTATCTGGAAACCATACGCCTGATACCGGCGCTGGTATGGCTCTTCATCTTTTATTACGGCCTGTTCCGCAATTTCCGCAGCGGCGAACTAGTAGCTATTTTGTTTTTTTCTCTTTGGGGAACCGCGGAAATGGGGGACCTGGTCCGGGGAGCGCTGACAAGCCTCGCGAAACATCAATATGAAAGCGGACATGCGCTCGGGCTGACAGAGCTTCAGTTACAGCTTTATATTATTATACCCCAGGTGGTTCGTCGTCTGATACCGGGGGCGATAAACCTTACTACGCGAATGATAAAAACCACTTCGCTGGTGGTGGTAATAGGGGTAACCGAAGTACTCAAGGTTGGACAGCAGGTGATCGAGGCGAGTTATTTTGAAACACCAAAATCGGCGTTCTGGATATATGCCCTGATATTTTTCCTCTATTTTATCCTTTGCGCGCCCATATCGCATTTTTCAAAAAAATTGGAACAGCGGTGGCAAAGCTGAATATAAAAAACATTGAACGGGTTGAACGTCTTAACCGTATGGAAGGGCTTTTGGAAACACGCAAGCTCTGCAAGGACTATGACGGCCTTGAGGTACTGAAAAACATAAACCTTTCTGTGGGCAAGCAGGAAGTCCTGGTTATCCTGGGACCATCGGGCTGCGGAAAAAGCACCCTGCTTCGCTGCCTTAACGGGCTTGAACCAATTCAGGGAGGCGAAATTTTTTTGGATGGTAAGCTGATAAGCGACCTTAAAACCAACTGGTGCCTTATACGCCAGAAAATCGGCATGGTGTTTCAGAACTATGAGCTTTTCCCTCACATGACGGTTCTTGAAAATATTATGCTGGGGCCCGTCAAAGTACAAAAACGTACATACGAAGAGGCGAAGCAAGAAGCGTTCAAGCTGCTTGAGCGGATCGGGCTTGTCGAAAAAAGCCGCGCCTTTCCGCGTCAGCTTTCAGGCGGGCAGAAACAGCGGGTTGCCATTATCAGGGCGCTTATGCTGAATCCTGAGATTATGCTTTTTGACGAGATCACTGCGGCTCTTGATCCGGAGATGGTGCGGGAGGTATTGGATGTCATTCTCGGATTGGCAAAAAGCGGTATGACCATGATTATCGTAACCCACGAAATGCAGTTTGCCAAAGCTATCGCTGACAGGATTGTTTTTATTGACCACGGTGAAATTGTCGAGCAAAACGAGCCGGAGGCTTTTTTTACACGGCCAAAGACGGAACGGGCGTCCAAATTTTTGGCTCATTTCCAGTTTGGAGGTAATTAACTTTAGGACCTGTGCAGGTCCTACCATCTGCCTTGCGGCGGATTAGTTATACCCATATAACGTATTCCAAGGAGGATTACAACATGAAAAAGCTGATTGTGTTACTGTTGGCTTCGGTACTGGCGGTTTCCGCATTTGCAAGCGGGAAGGGCGATTCAGGCGGCTCTATTGCGCGAATCAAAAAAGCCGGTGTTGTTCGCATCGGGATATTCGCGGATGAATTTCCCTTCGGCTATGTGGACAACCAAGGTGTCTATCAGGGCTATGACGTGTACTTTGCCCGCCGGATCGCCCGTGAACTTTTGGGGGATGAGAATGCCATTGAGTTTGTCCCGGTTGAACCGGCAAACCGTGTGGAGTTGTTACAGTCCGACAAGGTTGATATCCAGCTCGCCAACTTTACCGTAACACCCGCCCGGGCCGAGGTAGTGGATTTTACCCTGCCCTATCAGCAGGTCTCCATAGGCATTGTATCTCCCGATTCAGCGCCGATAACGGAAATTTCCCAGCTTGAGGGAAAGGAACTTATCGTTGACAAGGGGACTACCCAGGAAACCTATTTTACGGAGCATTACCCCGGTATCAAACTGGTTAAATACGATTCCATCAGCGCGGGGTTTGCGGCGTTTAAGGACGGGCGGGCAGCGGCGCGCGCCCAAGACAATACCCTGGTCTTTGCATGGGCAGTACAGAATCCGGGATTTTCCGCCACCATTGGATCCATCGGGCCCAAGGATACTATTGCCGCCGCAGTACGCAAGGGTAACAAGGAACTACTGGACTGGATCAACAATCTAATCACCAACGGCCTGGAGGATGATTTCTTCCACAAGAACTATGAGGCGACGCTGCGCCCCGTATTCGGCCCCAATGTTAATCCCGAATCGGTAGTTGTCGAACACGGCGTGGTTAAATAATACCAGCGGGGCGCGGGAAATACTCTCCTTGCGCCCCGGGAATTCGGACGCCCGCAGAAGGATTTTTTATGAGCGAAGAATGGTTTCAAATAATTTGCAAACCGTGTTTTTTCGTTATCCCCCGTGCTAACGGTTACTCTACCTTAATTACCGTATAAGGAGCCTTTCCCAAAACTCCTAAAACCAGTTAAAATCGGCAAAAAGATAGTATAGAAAAAACGAACGGAAAATTGGAAATTATGCGTTTG
>JAISQR010000387.1 GCA_031274035.1 Treponema sp.
TCGGTCAATGCCTTTTTTACGCTCATCAATAACCCCATAATGTCCTCCGATCCCTCCATCGGCAGACTTATTTGGGTAAGATTTTTATTATGAGGCATTCCTTTTTTGGGGTAAGATTATTTATGAGGCAACGCGTATTATTGACAGTTTGATAAATACACCCTACAATAATATCAAATATAGTATATACTAAATACAACATTATAACTTTATTAGGAGGAGTATGATGAAAAAAACAAAATTTTGGGCGCTTTGTGCCCTTATGCTGCTTATTGCCGGCATGGTTTTTATGGGCTGTAAAAAGAAAGAGGAAGCCAGGGCCAAAGTGGACCTTTCCAGTTTGACATTGGAACAGCTTATCGAGGGAGCGAAAAAAGAAGGCCATATCGAATCGGTGGGCATGCCCGACGACTGGGCGGACTGGGGCAGTTCCTGGAAAGCCCTCAATGAGAAATACGGGCTCACCCATTTTGACACCGATATGAGTTCCGCCGAAGAAGTGCAGATATTCAAGGCCGAGGCCGACAGCCCCACCAAGGACATAGGCGATGTGGGCCATGCCTACGGCAAGGTTGCCATCGCCGAAGATGTGGTGCAGGGATTCAAGCCTTCTACTTGGGACAGCATTCCTGACTGGGCCAAGGACCCCGAAGGCCGCTGGATACTGAGTTATACCGGAACTATGGCTTGGGCGGTGAATACCAATCTTACCGGCGGCAAGGTTCCCACCACCTGGAAGGAGCTTAAAGAGGGGGATTATATTGTCAGCGTGGGCAATGTGGTCGGCGGCGCTTCGTCCCAGGCCATGGTAATCGGCGCGGCCATTGCTTACGGCGGCGGTCTGGATAACGTACAGCCCGGCATTGAATACTTTAAGGACCTTGCCAGGGCGGGCAGGATTACCGGAGCCTATGCGGGCGAGGCGCTTGCCCGGGGTGAAATAGAAATAAGCGCCAACTATTATGACTATAGCTGCCTGGGTTGGCGGGAGAGTATCAATGCCCGGGGTACCGATGTGCGTATTGAAGTTGTAATTCCCCAGGATGGGGCTATTACCACCGGTTATTGTCTTATTTTCAATAAAACCGCCCCCCATCCTTACGCTACCGCCCTCGCCATCGAGTATCTCCTGAGCGACGAAGGCCAGATTGACCGGGCCAGAGGTTTTGCCCGCCCCATCAGGGATGTGCAACTGCCTCCCGATGTCCAGGCCAGGATGCTGGACAGCTCGCTTTATAAGAACGCTGTCGCCATCAGCGATCCCGACGCCCTGGCAGCCGCCTGCAAAGAAGTCGCGCGGCTATGGGAAGAAGAAGTGATTCCTTTGATGAATTAAGGGGACTTTGAATTGATATCCGTCGATGCGGGTATTACGCGGTAATTTGCCGAAGGGGGAGGGGTCCCTCCCCCTTGTATTTTCAGTATAAGGTATATGCGGATATATGTAACTACTCAGGACTAATGCGGGGATGGCGTCGCCACTACTGTGGCGCAATCGGCGGAATGGAGGGGCTTTTGGCCGGAAGGGGCTTGCCCCTCAATGAGCCGCTTGGAGCGAAAGGCTTTAATGCCGCGACCAAGCGGGAGCGGTTTCTTTGCCCCTTTGTGAGGGACCCTGCGGGTCCCCAAGCACTTGAGAACACGTATAAATATCACATATACCTGAGTTAGTTACGGATATATTCATATATCGGGAGGTGCGTGCGTGAAGTCCGTTAAAAATGTAATCCATCTATTGCCGGTATTGCCGTTTATGCTTCTGACCGTGCTTTTTTTGTTTTCTCCCCTGGCCAGTATGGTGGTAAACAGTTTTGTGGTACCCGGTAAAGGGTACTCGATCCAAAACTACATTGATATTTTTACCAAGGCTACCTTTCTTGCCTGTATACAGAACAGCCTTTATCTGTCCTTTTTTTCGGCCTTTATAGGGCTTTTTATTTCTTTTATAGCAGCCCTGTCCGTTACAAGGCTTGTTCTTTCCGCCAGAGGCCGCTATTTGTCCTTCCTTAACATGTTTACAAATTTTGCGGGCCTTCCCCTAGCCTATGCTTTTATGTTCATGTTGGGCAACGCGGGGGTTATTACCCTTATCCTGCGGGCCCTGAATATTGATCTCTTAAAAAATTTCAATCTCTATTCCAGTCAGGGCCTTATGATTCTTTTCGTGTATTTTCAGATTCCCCTGGGGACCCTGCTCATGTTTCCTGCCTTTCAGGCTATACGGCCCGAATGGAAGGAAGCCGCGGCCCTGATGAAGGCTTCGGGTTTTCAGTTTTGGCGGCGCGTGGGCGTGCCGGTGCTTATTCCCAGCCTGGCGGGAACCTACGGCATGCTTTTTGCCAACGCGCTTACCGCCTACGCGACTCCTTTTATGCTTATGGCGACCAATTATCCCCTGCTCCCCATAAAAATTACTTCCATGTATACCGGCGAAATGGCGCCGCAGCCGGAAGTCGGTTCCGCCCTGTCCCTTGTGATGATTGGTATCATGCTTTCGGTCATAGGCCTGTGCAATGTTTTCAGAAATGTCTTCTACAAGGGAGGATATAAATAATGACCCAGTCCAATGCGCTTCCCCGGTTTGTCCTCTTTGTCCTGGCGGTCTTTCTCCTCGCGCCCCTGGTCATCATAGTCATCTATTCCTTTGTAACCGGCTGGGCCGGGCTTACCCCGTCAGGGTTTACCCTGGCTTTTTACAGCCAGGTCTTCCAAGATGTGCGTTTCTGGCCTTCGGTGTTCCGCGCCCTGGTCATCGCCGTGGCGCCGATTTTTATCAGCGGTTTTTTTGTCATCCTTGCCCTGTATTCTTCCATACTCTACTTTCCAAAACTAGATAAATATATACAGAGTATCTGTATGCTTCCCCATACGGTAAACGGGGTCATCCTGGCAGTCTCGGCCCTTACCCTCTATGCGGGAAGCCCTACGCCGTTCAGAAACCGCACGGTCATGCTTACCTTTATCTACTGCGTTATCATACTGCCCTTTGTCTACCAGGGCATCAGGAACAACCTCCACGCGGTGAACATACGCCAGCTTATCGAGGCCGCGGAAATACTCGGGGCGGGGAAGCTCTACGCCTTCCTGCGCATCGTGGTTCCCAATATACTTTCCGGTATACTGGTCGCCGCTCTGCTGGGTATTTCCCGTATCTTTACCGATTATGTGGTGATAAAGATCATCGCCGGAAGCCGTTATATAACCCCCCAGCAGCTTCTCTATAACTACCGGGACAAGCCGGGGCAGTTTATCAGCGTCATCATATTGATTACCTTTCTTTTTATTCTGCTCATCGCGGGCGCAGCCTATTATTTGCAGAACCGGGGCGAGCGGAAAGCTTCTGTTCGGATTACGGAGGAATAGATCATGGCGTATATTCAGTTTGAAAATATCGAAAAAAAATTTGATGAACAGACCCACGCCCTGCGGGGAATTTCGTTAAGCGTTGAAAAAGGGGAACTTGTAACCCTTTTGGGGCCTTCCGGCTGCGGCAAAAGCACCCTGCTCCGCTGCCTCGCGGGGCTTGAGTCGGTGTCCAGCGGAAAAATCTATCTTGACAATTACGACATTACCAATCTTTCTCCTAAACAGCGGGAAATAGGCATGGTGTTCCAACAGTACAGCCTTTTCCCCAACATGACGGTGGAGCAAAATGTGGGCTTCGGACTTAATATAAAAAGAATGGAAAAGAAGCTCATCAAGGAAAAGGTAAAGGCCATGCTGGAATTAGTGGGCCTGTCTGAAAAGATACGCCAGTATCCTAATCAGCTTTCCGGGGGGCAGCAGCAGCGGGTGGCCCTGGCACGCGCCCTGGTAATGGAACCAAAAGTGTTGCTCCTGGACGAGCCCATGAGCGCCATTGACGCCCTTTTACGGAGGAGCCTCCAAATAGAAATACGCCGCATACAGCGGAGCCTTAAAATAACGACCATATTTGTAACCCATGATCAGGATGAAGCGATGGTCATGTCGGACAAGATACATCTCTTTAATGTGGGAATTCTTGAACAGTCGGGGGTTCCAACGGAGCTGTACACCCGGCCAAAAACAAAATTTGCGGCATCCTTTATCGGGCATTACAATATTATTAACGCAGCTGATTTTAACGCGATATCGGGGCAGCATATTGAGGGGGAGCATATAGCGCTGAGGCCGGAGGTAATCAGCATAGCCGCGCAAAGGGGCGGCAGCGGGGATATACAGCTCAAGGGAACGGTAAAAGGCAGCATACCCCATGGGAACGTGCTGCGGTATACGGTTGACTGCGGGGCGGTGCGGCTTGACGCGGATGTGCTTTTTGATGCGTCGCGTCTTTTCAGTGAAAACCAGGAAGTGTATCTTTCCTTCTCCCATGAACAGGTTCTGTCTCTGCAATAGGAGGTGCTGTGTTGGATATAGCGCTTGCGTATTTTGATGCATTTCCAAAAATTTTCAGGGCCCATAAGACGGGAACCATTACTATAAGCCCCCGCGGGCTTCACGCCGTCTTTGCGGACGGTGTTCCCTATACGGTTACGGTGATCCCCATGAATGAGACTAATCTCAATGATATGGAAAGGCCCTATCCAGTGTATGAGCTTTTACCTCGCGGGGGAACGTTGAGTTTTACCCATAATTTTGGTGACGAGGGACAGTATACGCTCCTGGTAAAACCCAAAGACAGTGAACTTCCGCCGCCGCCCCGGCGGAAACGCTGGCCCGCATATCTGGAAGGCCAAAAATTTCATCTGTATGCCCTTGAAGAGGATCTGTTCCGGTTGCGTCCATACCGCGGCGATATGCATGTTCACAGTTTCCGCTCCGACGGCAAGGAGTCTCCTGCCGTCGTGGCCGCCAGCTACCGTAGGGCCGGTTTTGATTTTCTCGCCATTACCGATCATGAACAGTATGAGCCTTCCCTTGAGGCAATTGACGCCTTTAAAGATGCGCCTATAGACCTTTGTCTCTTTCCCGGCGAGGAGGTGCATCCTCCTCAAAACAATTCCCACTATGTGCACTTTGCGGGCTCTTACAGCATCAATAGTATATTCCGTAGGGAACCTGAACGCTACCAGCGGGAGCTTGAGGAAATAGCCGCGGGCCTTGATGTTCCCGAAAACATAAACCGCCTTGAATACGCATCGGCGCTTTGGGTATGCAGGGAGATAAAAAAGGCCGGGGGCATGTCCATCATGGTGCATCCCCATTGGATACAGGAGAACGCATACCATGTTACGGAGAAGATGTGCGTGTATTTGCTGGAGCATTTTTTCTTTGACGCCTTTGAACTGACCAGCGGCCAGACCCGGGCTGAAAACCAGATGCAGGTGAGCCTCTGGCAGCAGCTCAGGGCCGAAGGCCATGCTATACCGGTAGTGGGTTCAAGCGATTCCCATTCAACGGAAAACCCCGTTACCTGGTTCAATGTTTCCAAGATGGCGGTCCTTGCCGAGGACTGCGGAAAGGAGAGCATCATCAACGCGGTGCGGGATAAGCGGGTTGTGGTAATGGAACAGTACCAGGGTGAGAGCCTTCCCAGACTGTATGGCGAATACCGCTATACGGCCTTCGTGCTTTTCCTACTGGAAACCTATTTTCCCCTTCATGATGAACTCTGTTTTGAGGAAGGCAGGCTTATGAAGGAATATGCTTCCGGCGCCGCTGAGTCTAAGGCCCTTCTTAAAGCCATGCAGGGGCGTTGCGCCGCCCTGATGCGGAAATGCTGGGACGGAATTTAAGCGAGGAGTTTGTGGGCAAAGCGCAACAAACTCCCGGTATACCTATTAGCTTGCCTGAAAAAAGGCATGTTCAGCGGGAGCAGTACCAGCGGCTTTACTTTTGAGTCCCCTCCGAAAAGGGGCTTTTTTGCAAATTTGACATCTCTAGTTTTTCGTAAATCATTGTATTATAAAGACTTAGGATTTCAGAAAAAGGTCGAAATTTACGGAAACAGAGTTTTCGGAGGGGACTCACTTTTAACCACGAAATGCACGAAAAGAAAAACAACCACTAAGATGCTATGATTTAAATTATCGCCTGGTCCGACGGGGCCAGGGAGCCGTGCAAACAAGTTTGCTGCGCAGGTTGGTCTGTGCTGTCAGGAAATCAGGGGAAACCCGGAGGAACCTCGTCACGAAGATTAGTCTAAACCCTCCCCCGCGCAAGCGGGTTCTTCCGTATAACAAAGTGCGGCGCCGGGCGCAAAGCCCGGCAAGACC
>JAISQR010000413.1 GCA_031274035.1 Treponema sp.
CCGTCAATCCAGACAAGGTGCATTTTTTCCCAATTCACCAAAATATGCAAGGCATATTTTCGGCAATACCCGGTATTCTGGACAAACTCGTCGAGAATCTTGGTTTTGCCCTTCCGCCCTGCCGTGCGGTACCGCTTCGCGGTCTCGTTCGTAAGCGCCTGCCTCGTCTTCATGTCTAACCCCACTGGTAGCCTCCGTCCTCGTAGTATGACGGCTAGCCGATTTTAGTTTTGGGTTAGAATTTTATGATGAGGTACGGCTTCCGTAGGGTTAGATTTTCGATGAGGCAATTCGATCCCTTGAATACTTTTCTCTGTTGTGCTAGTATAATGTTTGATTCTTTGCGAAGGGTATGTACCCTAAGTCAAATACCTTACCAAAACAACATACCCCGCTGCTTGCGGCGGGGTTGGTGATTGAAAAGGATTGTATTATGGTGGGAATTGGGATTGTTTTTCTGGTATTTTTCCTGGCCGTCATGACATGCGTTGGGATATGGGGTATGCGGAAAACAAAGACCCTGGGCGATTTTTTCCTGGGCGGCAGGTCCATGGGGCCTTGGGTTTCTGCTGTGGCTTACGGTACTTCTTACTTTTCTGCGGTTATTTTTATCGGATTTGCCGGTGCGCAGGGCTGGCAATTCGGCCTTAACGCACTTTGGATAGCCCTGGGAAACGCCTTTATCGGCGCCTGCGCCGCATGGTTAATACTTGCGCGGAGAACCCGGCGTATGACCCAGAACCTGGATGCCATGACCATGCCGGAATTCCTCCAGGAACGCTACGGCGCTAAACATCTTAAACCGATAGCCGCGTCCATAATCTTCTTCTTTCTCCTTCCCTATTCCGCTTCGGTATTCAAGGGGTTGGGGCATCTATTTGAAGCGGTTTTCAGTATAGATTACGATATTGCCTTGCTCATTATGATAGGGTTTACCGGCGTCTACCTTATCCTGGGGGGGTATTTTGCTATAGCCGTAACCGATTTTATACAGGGCATCATCATGTTCTGCGGAGCCATAGCCATGATTACCGTCCTTACCGGACAGGGCGGAGGGCCTGCGGCGATGATAGCCAAGATTGGCGTAAACTACCAGGTCCATGTTCCGCCCGCAAACCAGCCTTCCCTACTGACCGTCGTCTCCCTGGTATTTATGACCAGCTTTGGTACATGGGGCCTTCCCCAGATGACGCAGAAATTCTACGCTATAAAGAACGAGCGGATCATTCCCCGCGCCGCTATTGTTACAACGGTCTTTGCCTTGGTGATAGGCGTCTCCGCCTATCTTACAGGTATTTACGCCCATGTGTTCTTCCCTGATGAGGGCGCCCTGATTGCAAACCGCCTTAAAGAAGGTAATGCCATCCTCTACGATTCTATAGTACCGGCGCTCCTCACCCAGCAGTTTATCGGTAATCTGCAAATTCTTCTGGCCCTCATCCTCCTTCTTGTCCTGTCCGCGTCAATGTCTACGCTTTCCTCCCTGGTACTGGTCTCTTCATCGTCCGTTGCCATCGACCTCTATCCCGCGCGCCTGGAGGCCAAGACCGGCAAGGATAGGTCGGTTGCCATGATGCGCTTCCTTTCGGCAATTTTTGTCATTGTTTCCTACTTTATATCACGCTTTCAGATAGGCTTTATTGTAACGCTTATGTCTTTAAGCTGGGGCGTGGTGTCGGGCTCCTTCGCCGCGCCCTATATCCTGGGGCTTTACAATAAGCGGGTTACCAAGGCCGGCGCTTACGCGGGACTCCTTGCCGGCATGATCACCGATATAAGCCTTTTCTTCATTCTTGGCGCATCCCGTTCTCCGCTTGCCGCATCCATTGCGATAGTTGTACCTTTTATTGCGATCCCCATTGTTTCCCGCTTTACCGTTCCGCCGGAAAGGGCGCTGCTGGACAAGGCCTTTGAAGGGATAGAGAAAAAGCGTTAATGACGAATGGAGGCGCCTTATATGTCAACATTGTTTGAAAAAGAGATTACCCATACCCGTTATACTTATTCGGATTACCTTGAGTGGGGTGCTGAAGAACGGTACGAGATCATTGACGGCGAGGCTTACATGATGTCCGCCCCCTCCATATCACACCAAGGTATAAGCAGGGAACTAATTCTCCAATTTGGAAATTTTCTGAAGGGAAAACCCTGCCAGGTTTTTGCCGCTCCCCTTGATGTACGGCTCTTTCCAGCGGAAGACGAAAGCGACGACACCATAGTCCAGCCGGATATACTGGTTGTCTGTGATGAATCCAAACTTGCCGATAACCGCTCCTGCCGGGGCGCGCCGGATTTGGTTATCGAGATACTCTCCCCTTCAAATACCGCCGGCGTCATGTTTTTAAAGTTTCATAAATACCTCAAGGCGGGGGTGCGGGAATATTGGGTCGTTAACCCGGAAACAAAGGTAATTCAGGTGCATATTCTGGAAAAGGCGGCGGAGGAAGCGCCCGTGCATTACACCTCCGCCGTATACGAAAACGCGGAAGCTATAGATGTATCTATTTTTCCGGGTCTAAAGATTGATTGTTTTGCGAAGGGTACATAGCCTCTGCACGCCGATCCTTGGACGGTACTAAGAGTATGTACCCTGAGTCAAATACCTTACCAGAACAACATACCCCTGCTTGCGGCGGGGTATGTTGATTTTAACAGCATTTGGAGCATCAAATGAGCGATTCTAATTATACCGGACAAATCGAAGCCTACTTGGGAGACGAAGCGGTTGCTATGGGCGCTCTTCATGGGGGGATCAACGCCGCCTACGGTTATCCGGGAACGCCGTCTACTGAAATTATGGAATATCTTATGGCCCAATGCGGGAAATACGGTGATGTGCGCGCGCGGTGGTGCGCCAACGAAAAGACCGCGCTGGAAGCGGCGTTGGGAACATCCTTTGCCGGACGCAGGGCGGTAGTAACGATGAAACACGTAGGACTCAATGTTGCCGCCGATCCATTTATCAACGGCAGTCTTCTTGGTATTCAAGGCGGCCTTGTTATCGCTGCGGCTGATGATCCGGGCATGCATAGTTCCCAGAACGAACAGGATTCCCGTTTCTATGCCTCCTTTGCAATGATTCCGTGCCTGGAACCGCGTAATCAGCAGGAAGCCTACGACATGACCAGGGACGCCTTTGATATTTCAGAGTACTTCCATGTGCCGGTGATGATCCGGCTTACAACACGTCTTGCCCATGCCCGCTCCGCAGTCGTCCTGAAACCGGCGCGGGAACAGAATCCCTGCGTCAAGATGAAGGATAAGACCGAATGGATGCTTCTGCCGGTTTTTGCGCGGCGGAATTATTCGCGTCTCATAGAAAAACAGGAAGGCTTGGCTGCTTGGTCCGAGGTGTATCCTGTTAACAGGCTCGAATTGGAAGGCCGTGATACCGGTTTTGCGGTGATCACTTCCGGTTTGGGAGGGAACTACTACGAGGAGAACCTTGACGATCTGACAGCCTTACGCGGCAAAGTTCCGGCCCGGCTCCACATCGGCGCCTATCCTCTGCCGGTTAATGCTGTCAGAAAGCTCTGTCAAAACGCGGGGCAGGTCATAGTGATAGAGGAAGGCCAGCCCTTTATCGAAGAGAAGCTCCGGGGAATACTGCCCCCTAACGTCAAAATTGCCGGAAAGCTCAAGAACTTTGACGGAAAAAGACCCGGTCCTGTAGTCCGTACCGGTGAACTTGATCCCGACAATGTACGCGCAGCCCTGGAGCTTCCTCCGCTGCCCAATATTCTTTCTTTTATTAATAATAAAGACGCGCAGGCTTCTTTAGATTCAATACTGCCAAAAATACCTAACCGCCCCCCACAGCTCTGCGCAGGCTGTCCCCACGGAGACAGCTATGCGGTTATCAAAAAAGTTGCCGAAGAACTGGATCCCGTACCGAACCATCCATCGGTTGCCATTACAAGCGATATAGGATGTTACTCGCTGGGCGCCGGTCCGCCCTGGCAGGCCATAGAGTCCATTGTCTGCATGGGGGCGTCGGTAGGCATGGCGCGGGGCGCGGCCGAAGCCGGTATTCCGTATACAGCCGCCGTCATTGGGGATTCAACCTTCCTCCATTCAGGCATTACCGGCCTCCTTGATGCGGTTTCCTTCAATACCCCCATGACCCTTATCATCCTGGATAACTCTATTGTTGCTATGACAGGCTGCCAGGAAACCATCGTCCCCTCGGCAAAACTGCGGGGCCTTATCCTGGGCCTGGGCGTCGCGCCGGAGCATCTTGTAGAATTGGAAGCGAAGAAACAGCTTGTTGAGGAAAATGCCGCCCTTTTAAAAAAAGAAATGGAGTACCGCGGTCTTTCCGTTGTTATCTTTAGGCGGGAATGTCTGGAGGCGGCGCGTAAGCGGTTAAAGGCAGGCTCTTAATTTTAAAGAAACCGACCCGGTCCAAATCGGTTGTTTTGGACCGGCCCTTGCGGTTTTTCAGGCTAAAGCCGCGGACCGTAGGTTCACAGCAATTTTACTTTTAAGAAATTCAACCGCTATAGGCACGAAAAGATACGAAAAAGGAAAGTACGCTACTTCCAAGTACCGCGAAAACACCCAAAATTGAAGAAATTTAACCGCATTGCGACACGAAAGCTCGTGAAAGGAGGAAATAGGAGAAACCTTTCAGCATAATCTAATGAGGGCCATAAGGGAAAAAAAATCTATGCACCTCATCCGGAAAGGCGGCGGACCTGTGGTCCGAAGACAGCGAGTACAATCGGAAACAAAGTTTCCGCGCCGCGTGATAGAGCCCCGAAATAATTCTTCTTGCATGAGGCTT
>JAISQR010000415.1 GCA_031274035.1 Treponema sp.
CCGTCAATCCAGACAAGGTGCATTTTTTCCCAATTCACCAAAATATGCAAGGCATATTTTCGGCAATACCCGGTATTCTGGACAAACTCGTCGAGAATCTTGGTTTTGCCCTTCCGCCCGGTCGTGCGGTACCGCTTCGCGGTCTCGTTCGTAAGCGCCTGCCTCGTCTTCATGTCTAACCCCACTGGTAGCCTCCGCCTGAGCTAGTATGGCAGACGGCCGTTTTAGTTTTGGGTTAGATTTTTATGATGAGGCATGACTCCCGTAGGGTTAGAATTTTGATGAGGCAATGCGGGGGCTTGTACATAAGCTCAAATAAGAATAAACTATTATGTATAAGAATTATGCCTTTGTAGGAGCATACAAACGGGAAAAATCAAGAAAATAATGTATGAAATTATTGCAGACGCCTATGATGCCGAAGAGCGTGCAATGGGATGGCAAGCATATTTGGAGGATACATTAAAGTTTCCCTTATCATAACCAGGAGGCCGTTATGGCATTTTTATTGAATTGTTATCCCACGGTGTACCGTTCGCGGTTTAAGGACGGCGTATGGAAGGGTGAATATATCGAGAAGCCCCATAAAACGCCCGCGGAGGAGGCTGCAATGGACAGGGACGAGTATGACGCTCTTTCTGCTTCCCGTAATTTCTACAGCGATATGCCCTTGGTAAACTACACTACCCAGTACGGCCTTTCCTGTTTTGAAGGGCTCAAGGCCCTGCCCCAGAAGGACGGAGGGCTTGCAATTTTCCGGCCCAACCGAAATGCGGCGCGTTTCTACAAATCTATGGAAGGGCTCTATATGCCGCCGTTTCCTGAAAAAGAATTTATCGCGGCCTGCGTGGAGACGGTTAAGCGTAATGCGGTTCTTGGTTTCAGGCCGGAATATAAGAAAGAATGGGAAAAAGATTCCTATATAAGCGCAGACTCTATCTACATACGGCCCTTCAGCTACAGCGAAGGCGGCATAGGGGTAAATATCTCCCGCGAGCCCTATTTTATGGTGATCTGTACACCGGTCAGCGCCTATTTTTCCGCCGGTAATTCCAACGCGGTGGTAACGGACAGGATACGCGCTACACCCAGGGGCACGGGTTGGATTAAGGCAAGCTCCAATTATGTGATAGCCGCTCTTGCCAAGCACGAGGCAATGGAGGCGGGCTTTATGGAATGTGTGTTCTTGGATGCCGTTTATCATAGCTATGTTGAAGAAGGGTCCTCCTGTAATATTTTCTTTTATTTAAAATCGGGTGAACTTGTAACGCCGGAACTGGGCGATACTATCCTTCCCGGTATCACCCGTGCAAGCATCATTGAGCTTGCCGGCGATCTTAAGGTCAAGGTAAGCGAGCGGAAGATAACCATAGAAGAAGTCCTGGCGGAAACGAAGGAATGTTTTGTCAGCGGTACGGCAGCCGGCGCTACTCCTATAGACTCTCTAACCTACAATGGGGAAAAAACGGTGTTCGGCAGCGGCAAGCCCGGCGAATTAACCATTACGATACGCGACACTATAAAAGGCATACAGTATGGATCGCTGCCGGACAGTAAGGGCTGGATGCTGAGGATCTGCTGAGGACGAAACGAGCCGCTTTTTAAACCAGGAGTTTGTGGGGCTTTGCGCGTAAAATGGTATAATATTCATAAAATAGAACACGAGGGACTTTAAACGCGGCTCATGCTAAATCATAAGCAAAAATCTCTGTATATTCCGGCGGCCCCCGGCCTTCCTTTGTGTTCGCGAACCATCGAACCGAAGGTTCGATGGTTCGATGTGTACTTAGCGGTTAAATTTCTTAAAAGTAAAACCGCTGACCCTGACGGTCAGGCCGTTGACATTGCGGTATCGACTATTTAAGGTTGAGGTATGAATTCCTTGAATTTCTATGCAATACCGCTGATGCTTGTATTGATACTTGCGGGCTGTTCCCGCGACAAACCTGTCCAAGTAGTCCGTGAAGACCTCTTTACCCTCGACATAGGGCGGCAGGAGGATCAGATTGCGCTCTACGATTTGGACGGGGATCAGGGTATACCGCGTACCGATATAAGTATGCGGGACGGCCTTTTCTATATCGCCGACGGCAATGGGGAAAAGATAGTCAGGTATAATTCTTACGGGGATCTGCTTTTTATGATCTATAACGAAGAGACTAACCCTGTCCCCCTGTCTTTGCGTCCTATGCAAGAGAGCGGTGTTGTAACACGCTGGACCTTTCACTATCCGTTTCTGGAACCGAGCAAGATTGCCGTTGATTCCCGCAAGCATATCTATGCGGCGGATAAGCTGCCTTTCGAACGGCACAGCTTTGACAGCGAAAACAAGGCCCTTCTGGACAGTATTATTTTGCATTTTGATGAAAAGGGCGATATTATCGAATATCTTGGGCAGGAAGGTAAAGGCGGCAGCCCCTTCCCCAGAATTTCCGGTATCTATACTTCTATCCGGGATGAATTTGCGGTGGTGTGCCGTCTGTCAAAGGGGTGGAATATCTACTGGTTTGACGCAAACGGGACGGTTCTCTTTCTTATTTCTATACCGGAACAGGTTGTTCCTGTTCCGGTGGATAGGGAAATGGCGGCTTCTTCGGTCGATTCCCTTTTTGTCGCACCGGACGACAGAAAAATTTACTTTAAAGTAGACTACTACCGCGATACTTACGATGAATCGACCGGCATCCGCACCGGTAATGAACCTGATAGTTCGATAATCTGGATTATGAATGTAGAAGATGGTTCCTATGCGGGAACCCTGGAGGTTCCCCTGTTTGAATATACCTTTATAGAAAATAACCGCAGGGTTACGGAAAAGATGTTTTATTCTTTCCTGGGGGTTATGCAGGGCGGAAGGGCCTTCCTTTCTTTTCCGGTTGAAGGAGGCTATTCTATCCTGATCATGTCCTCTGAATTTGCGGTAAGCAACGAACAGCGGCAGGGGTTTATCCAGGTTGGCAGCGAAGAGTTGCTTTTCAATATATTCGATCTTTCCGATGAGGGGATTCTTTCAGCCCTCCTGCTGGATGACTGGCAGGCTAAGGTTGTTTGGTGGCGTACAGATAAATTAATTGGAGATAATAGCCCATGATAAGAAAAGTATACCGGTCCGATGCGGCGCAGGCCCTCGATGCCGAAGCGTCCGCGGCCTGGGGGCTCTCCCCTTCCGCACTGGTGGAAGCCGCGGGGCGGAACTGCGCCCGGCGTTTGACGGAAAGTTACCCCGCGTACTTTGAGCAGGCTTGTATATCGTACAGTTCCCGCAGGTTCCCCCTGATAGTCTGCGCGGCCGGATCGGGTAATAATGCCGCCGATGCCTTGGTTATGTTGCGCGCCCTTATCCTGGAAGGTTTTGCATCCTCTGAAAGCTGCCGGATTGTCATAAACCGCCTTCCAGGGGCTGGGGAAGATGCCAATCCCCGATCCCAGGCATTGCGATCCCTGGGGAAGATGGGTGTAGAAACGATAAGCTGGGAGCGGAATGAACGTCCTCAAGGGGAGGGATGCCGGAAAGGAGCCTTTGACGGCGCCGGGATAATTATAGACGGCATAGCCGGAACCGGCTTAAAATCCGCCCTGCGCGGCGCGGCAGAGCGGATGGTCCTTGCGATCAATGAATACCGGGAGGGGAAAGAAAACGGAAGCCGGCCCCTTGTTGTTTCTCTTGACGTTCCTTCAGGAAATTTTGACGGATGGGATGAGGGTATGAGCATTATCAAGGCCGATATATGCCTTGCCCTGGAACCCCTGAAACGCTGCCTGTATAAGCCCGCGGCGCGTGTCTTTGCCGGAACCGTTATTCCGGTTGAGGGGATTTTTCCGCCTGCGCTGATCGGGTTGTTTGAAGGGAATGAATTGGTTGAATGGAAGGCAGCCTCGCAATGGATACCCCCTGTCAAGGCGGCGGCGCATAAGTATGAGCGGGGCCTTGTCGAAATACACGCGGGTTCACCGGGAAGCGCGGGCGCCGCGCGCATTGCGGCCCGCGGCGCACAGGCCGCCGGCGCCGGTCTTATCCGCCTTATCACCGATGACGCGATCTACCCTGTACTGGCTTCCGACGCGGGCGGTATCATGGTTGCGCCGAAAAGCGCGGCGGCAGAGGCCCTGTCCCCGGAGCTTCCCCCCCTTACCGTACCCCCGGAGGCGGAAAAGACAACCGCGCCCCGGGCCGGACGCTTTAAACCTGACGCCATGCTGCTGGGTCCCGGCTGGGGGAGGGGGCCGGATCGTCTTAGGGTACTACAGGAAGCCCTGGTACGCGAAGAGCAGGGGATGCCGCTTGTGCTGGATGCCGATGCTGTAGCCCTTGCGGGGGATTCTGTTTTTCATGGAAGAACCATCCTTACCCCCCATGTCCAGGAGTTTGCCGCGTTTACCGGCCTTGAGCGCCGGAAGATACTTGCGGATCCCTTTTCCCTGTTAACCGGTACCGCCAAAGAGCGGAACTGTGTTATACTTTTTAAGAGCCATGTACTTATCATCGCGGCGGCGGACGGACGGTTGGGAATCCTTGACGGTATGAAGCCGGTACTTGCATCCGGCGGCAGCGGCGATCTTCTGGCAGGTTTTTGTGCGGCCCTTGCCGCCCGCCTTGCCCGTTCCGGCGCGGGCTTCGACGGATACACCTGTGCGGCTGCCGCGGCAGCCCTGCTTCTTGAAACCGCGTCCCTGGACCGGTTTTCCCGCAGGTTTACCGATCCGCTGGAACTGGCGGACGGAGCTTCGGACATAGCGGGCGCCGCGTGGCTGCCGTATGGTCCTCAATAACCTGAGGGTAATTTTTTTCTTTTCTTTTCTTTATAAATTTTTTATAATCCAAAAAGGGGGTATAATATGGAAAAGGAACATAGAACGTCCGGCGCTCAATCCGGCGGAGCGGCGTCCTACCCTGAACAGGAACTGGTTTATTACTATAACCGGGAACACCGCCTGGCGCGGGCTTCCCCCGCGGTACAGGCCCTGAACGAACAGAAGGCGTCATCCCGAAATACCGTATTCAAAAGCCCTATGGCGGTACGGCCCCTGGTGATACTCTTTAGCACAATCGTTATCCTTACCGTAACCGGTTTTATTATGGGCGCCTTTTCCGGTAAAGACGAGGGGAAAAAACTGGGAGGTAACAGTATCACGGCGGAAGCCATGCGTTACAAGGGAGCTACCTATATAGCCCTGAAAAAGACTTATGCAGGCAATGAGCATGTCTATACCGGTACGGTGGATATCGCGGTCTCGGTTCCCGAACTCAAGAGTGCCGAAGCGGTTCCTATTATTACCGAGCGTGTCTTCTTCAGCCTTGAACAGAACGAGGAATACCGTTTCTCCGTTCCCTATGAAGCGCCTGAACTACTTATCCTGCTTAAATCGGAAACGGAGATGATAAGCCTTGTGGTATGGGCGGACTGAGGGGTCTTTTCTAAGTTAAAAAAAAATAGTATATTTAAGGTGGGTTATGAGTGAAAGCGGTTGTTAAGGCGCTAATTTCCTGACAAAACGCGATATAGGGCCTTAACCGTTGACTTGATCGAATAAATACTCATTGCAAATCGAGGAATTGTATGATACAGTTTTATTTTTTGTCCGTTTTATTTAATATCATTACAGGCTTGCTTCTGTTAAGCAGTAATGATGGGGATGAAATTTTTGAAGGGAATATCCTAAGCGCCATCAATAATGAGACCTTTAAATTCATCACGGGAATTTTAGCAATGGCGATGGGGGTGCTCAAGCTGCTCTCTTCAACGGAGGGGGATATGCCCGTTCTTGGAGACCTCGTTCCCGCGCTGGCCGGTCTGATTGGCGGCTTTATCTTATGTTTTGAATACTATATGAGCCATACTACGCTGGAAACCTCAGCTCTTAATACGATTGATAGTATCTTTGTTAAGAACAAAAAACTATTCGGCATTCTCGCTCTGGCTGCCGCGGTACTCCATTTTCTGTTCCCCAAGGTGTTGTTTCTTTAATGGCGGCGCGATCCGTAGCGGGTATTGCCGCGGAGGGCGGAAAGGTTTTTATTGCCAAGCGGTTTAAAGGCGGGGATATGGGGGGGAAATGGGAATTTCCCGGAGGTAAGGTTGAAGAGAACGAAACAGACGAAGAGGCCCTTATCCGTGAATACGAAGAGGAATTCGGCGCCGCTATCCGGGTAGGGCCGCGTCTGGGGCAGACCAGTTTTGAACATCACGGGATAACCAGGGTTCTGAACGCTTACCGTATCTATTTTACGGAGAGGGCATTGACCATGCGGGAACATGCGGAATCGCGCTGGGTTTCTTTTGCGGACCTTGAAACTTTGAATTTTGCCGATTCGGATTCAAAACTGTTCCCGTTTTTAAAAATTCTTATGGAAAACCGCGACTAATACATTGCTTGCGGGACTTATGTATGCGGTCTGCACGGTTAGAATTTTTGTAACTACTCAGATATATGCGATATTTATACGTGTTCTCAAGTGCTTGGGGACCCGCAGCAGCGGTTTTACTTTTAAACACGAAATGTACGAAAAGAAAACAACCGCGAAGGGAAGAAAAAGAATGGCGAGCCCAAGAACCCGCTCACGAGGGGGAAGCAGAGCATTATTCTTGACCCAAACTTAAGAACGAAGAAATTTTACCGCAAAGGAACCTAGGGGTTCCGGGGCACATCAGACCTATGGTCTGCGTGCACAAAGGGAAGAAGAATTGGAAGGCAACCCTCTGGCCCCCGTCCTTCCTTTGTGTTCGCGAACCATCGAACCGAAGGTTCG
>JAISQR010000476.1 GCA_031274035.1 Treponema sp.
CATGTTTTTCAGATCGGAACGGATGGTGACCTCCGACACGGCCAAATTCCGGCTTAAATCGGTCACCGAAATGGCCCCCTTTTCAAAGAGTGAATCCAGAATTATCCGTTCCCGCCCCATCGCTTCCATATTGGCTTATGATTATAGAGCAAGATACAAGGAAACGCAAGCGAAATACAAGAAAAACAGAAGGAAAATGAAGAAACTGTCAGACCGAAAGCCGAATTTCTGCCTGCCACTGTCACAATATGTCAGATTTTAAAAATTTCTTTAAAACATATAATTTCTATAAAATTTATAGGAAAAAGTCTTGACAAAAATTTAATTTAATTTTATCTTGTTTTTATTCCTAGTATATACGTAGGATAAATATTCTTTAAAAAGGAAGGAAAAAATGAAAAAAGGACGTTACTTCGGTTTGTTTGTTTTTTCGGTAATGGCAATAATTGCCGGGACCATCGGCTGCCGTAAGCCCGGCGATACCGAATCGTCAGAGAAGTTTTCAAATAAACTTCGTATAGCAATCGCCGGGAGCGAGACTACCTTTGTCAGTATTGCCAACGGACAAAAGTATTTCAGCGAGGCGGGGATACCCATCGAATTTCAGAACATAACCAACCCCGGAGAAGCGCTGAGCGCGATAGAACTGGGCAGGCTTGATATCAATACCGTGGCCCTGATTCCAACGCTGAACTTTATTTCCAACGGCAGCGATTTGACTATTTTTGGGGGTATCCGGTCGGAAGGAGGCGAACTGATTACCACTCCGAACAAAAAGGACAATTACAAAGACATTACCAGCCTCAAGGGCCGTAAGGTAGGAATTATCCATCTTGATACCGCCGATTATAATACCCGGAAGCTTCTTAGGGGCAAAGGTATCGATCCCAATCAAGACATAGAGTACATCGAATTTGATTCCTACCTGTCTATTATGGAGGCTCTTAAAAAAGGTGATCTTGATTACGGCATCACGATCTCGGAGATGGCCAGAGTCGGCGAAGAACAGGGACTGGTATCCGTACAAAAAATCGCCGATCTTGTTCCCTTCTATGTTTGCTGCCGCCAGGTTGCCAAAACATCCAGCATCAGGGAAAACCGTGATGAATATGTGGCACTTTTGAAGGCGGAGATCAAAGGTTATAAGTACCTGAGGGAGAAACGCGGGGAATCAAAAAAATATCTGGCGGAACTTTCCGGACAGCCGGAAGACTATTTTGAAACCGTGATTTACTCGAAAACGGCGCCGGTGTTTTCCCCGGATCCGGCACGGGACAAGATCATCGATTTTTATAATCTCCTCAAGGCGGAAGGCGTTTTTCCCGGCGAGGTCAGCATCGAGGATCATATAGACAGCAGTTTGTTTGAGGATGCCATCACACAACTGCTGGCGGAAAGCCCGAATGACGCGACATACCTCGCCCTTCTCAGGGAATTCGAGGCGAATAATACTACCAGGTAGTTTAGGAGCAAATGAAAATGGCGGTAAATGTTTACCAGCATGTATGCCCATCCAGGGAAGATCGTTTGGGCAGCATTACCGGATACGCCGGAACCCTAAAGGAATTAACGGGCAGGGGACTTAAGGGCTGCCTGCGTAACCGGGATCGCTGTTTTAATACCAGCGGGCAGTGTGCGCATTTTGACGCCCTCGACCAACTGGCGGCCATAGTAGATTCGGTGGTTATAGATCATGCCCCGCAGGGATGCGCCACCGGCTATATTATGTGGAACACCTTTGGAAGGCGGCTGGCGCCGATGATCGGGAAGAAACCCCGGAATGTCAATGTTATTTCTACCCGCATGAACGAGACGGACATTATTTTCGGCGCTTCTGAAAAATTAAAGGCGGCCATTAAATTTGCCAATGACCGGTATCATCCGAAGGTTATCTTCGTCACCGGAAGCTGCACTTCGGGCATCATTGCCGAAGATATTCCTTCGGTGGTAACGGAAGTACAACAGGAGATAGGCGTACCGATTGCCTATTGCAGCTGCGAGGGCATCCGATCCAAGATGTGGTCTTCAGGTTTTGACGCCGCGCAGCATGCCATGGTTAAAACCATGGTTAAACCGCCGCGCCGGAAATCAAAGAACGTTAATTTTGTGGTGTTTTGGCCTACCGTTGACGCTTTTTTGAAACCGGCGCTGGCCCGTCTGGACCTTGAACCCTTATATATCAGCGGTCTTACCGGCCCGGAGAATCACGAGTTTGCCTCGGAATCGGTGGCCACTGTCGGTCAATGCGGTGTCTTGTCATCGTATTACGGCGGTGCCCTGCAGGAACATTTCGGAGTGCCCTTCCTGCAGGAACATTTTCCCTATGGCATTTCCGGGTTTGAATCATGGTACATGAATTTGGCCGCGCTGGTCGGCAGGGAAGCGGAAGCCCGTAAATATATAGAAGAACAATGGAGGCAATACGGACCGGAAATTGAAAAGTTGAAAAGCAAGCTTAAGGGCGTCAAAGCATTGGTCGCCCTTGGTTCCGGTATGGCCTTCGAAATTGTACACATACTGCGGGATTTGGGCATGGAAGTTGTACATGCGGTGGCATTCCACTATGATCCGACCCTTGATAACAATGACGGTAAAATCAACCACATCGCGAAATATGCGGAAGACGCCGATGATTTGGATGTCAGTGTGGCCGATTCCCAGCAGCATGAACTGTACAAACTGTTGTTAAAACACAAGCCGGACATCATCTTTTCACGGGCCCATGGATCCAATATATGGGGGGTATATCTTGGCATTTCCACCGTCGAATACGGCAGCGCAAGCCATGCCCTGTACGGATATGCCGGTCTCGCGGAACTTGGCAACAGAATCGTGGACGAGCTTTCCAACAGGAATTTTGTCAAATTGATCGCAAAGCATTTTGTAAGCCCCTTTAGTAAACAATTTGATAATATGGAAAATTTTGCCTATCTGGAAAAGGAAACGGCGGAATGACGGAGTTTATCGAGAAACATCGCAGCGGCTGTGCCTTTGGCGGTATCTATACCGCCCTTGCGGTCAAGAATTTACTGCCCTATGCCCACAGCGGTCCGGGTTGTTTGCAGCAGGCTAAAAATATTCTCGATCATAAAAATGCCGCGCAGGGTCCGGTCAGTTATGCCGAACCGATTGTACCATGCAGTAATTTTTCCGAAAAAGAAGTGGTCTTTGGCGGGCTTGAAAAGCTGAAGGCCGGGCTTACCCATACATTTGACGTATATAAGACCGACTTGATTGCCGTCTTCAGCGGCTGCGTACCCGCGATAGTCGGGGACGATCTGGATTCATTGAATAGTTTTTTCATTGAGGCCAAAGTACCCATTGTGTATGTGGATGTTCCCGGTTTCAAGGGCAACAGCATCTGGGGGCACCACCGGTTCCTGAAAGCCCTGATAGAACAATATCTGGAAAAAGAAAATTCTGCGATAAACCCCAGACAGGTTAACGTATGGGGGATCATACCGTTCCTTGATCCCTTTTGGGACGGAACCCTTAACGCGGTTGAAAAACTCCTTGCCTCGGCCGGGCTGGAACCCAATATTATTTACGGCGACAGGGACGGAATCGGGGCGGTAAAAAGAATACCCGCCGCCGCTTTTAACCTGGTCATTTCGCCGTGGTGGGATCTGGATACGGTTAAATTATTGGAACAAAAGTTCGGGACATCTTATTTGCAATATCCGAATCTTCCTGTCGGCCCGAGCGAAACAACTAAATTTTTACAGACGCTGCGGGAATATGCCGGCCTGGATAAGAATACCATCACTAAAATAATCGAAAAAGGTGAACGGGAATATATGTATTTTCTGGGGCGCTCCCTGCATGCCAGTTTTGAGGGGCCGAATTTGCCGAAGCGTTTTGTGATGATTGCGAACAGTAATTATGCCCTGGCGCTGTCAAAACATTTGATCAACGACTTGGGTATGATTCCCGAGAGGATTTATATAAACGACGGTGTTCCTGAAGAATATCAGGAAATCATGGCACGGCAATTTACGTGCTTTGACGGAGGAATAAGCGCCGAGGTTGTCTTTACCGAGGACGGGGGAAGGCCCGAGCAGGAAATCAGGGCGCTGATCAACGACCGGCCCCTTATCCAGCATCCGTACATATTCGGATCATACTGGGATAAAATCTGGGCGGAAGAAAGCATGTCCCCGTTCCTGCCGGTTTCTGTTCCCCTGGGCGACAGGATTGTACTCAATAAGACGTATTTCGGATATGCCGGGGCACTTACATTCTATGAAGATATAAATTCCGTTTTTGAAGTATAGAAGAGGCTGAAGTTGAGCAAGATTGAACTGCGGGATGTAACCCTGATCTATGATATTGGCACCGCGCCGCATTTGGCGCTGGACCATATTTCGCTGAGTATTGAAGAAGGGGAGTTTGTCTGCATAGTCGGTCCCTCCGGCTGCGGCAAGAGCACCCTGTTATCCCTTCTTGCGGGCATCATCAGCCACAATGAGGGCAGGGTTCTGATTGACGGCAAGGATATTGCCGGTCCCGGAACGAACCGATCGGTGGTGTTTCAGCATTATTCGCTGTTTCCCTGGCTGACGGCAAAAAAGAACGTGATCTTCGGCCTGAAGCAGGTGATCAGGGATACCCCGTCAAAACTTGAAGATATTGCCCTGGAGTATCTGAAAAAGGTCGCCCTTGACGCACACGGAGACAAATATCCCCATCAGCTGTCCGGCGGCATGCAGCAGCGGGTTGCGATTGCCAGATCCCTGGCCATGAATTCGGACATCCTGCTGATGGATGAACCCTTCGGATCTATTGATACCAAAAACAGGATTGAATTGCAGGAACTGCTGAGGGAATTGTGCGTCCAAAACGGCAAACGCAAGACGGTTGTTTTTGTTACCCATGACGTAGATGAGGCTTTGCTTCTTGGAGACCGTATTTTGTTCATGCAGCCGCAAAAAATACTGCTGGATGTAAAGGTGCCCTTTGAGGATCGCGGCAACAGGCAGAACCTTATTGCCTCGGATGAGTATAACAGGCTTCGAAAAAAGATATTCAGCCTGTTTTATCTAAAGGTTGCCGAAGAAATCGGCGGCCGGGAGGTTGTACTTTGAAACGGCTTTTTTTTAATCTCCCCAATTTGCTCTTTATTGCCTTGTTGATTGCCGTTTTTGCCCCCTCCAGAAATCAAAAGGTCGGACCCGTCCTGCCCTTTGTGGTGGTTATATTTTTTATCGAGGTTTTTTTTGTCATAAGTATAATCCGCAGCCGGAATGAAAAAAGCGCCTTTGATATCGCTTCGATTATATTTGCCGCTCTGCTCCTCTGGGACATTCTTTCGACAAAGACGGCTCTGGCAAATCCCATCCTGTTTCCGCCGCCGGAAAACACTTTCTTTGTCTTTGTTTCCCATCGCAAGATGATATGGGAGGGTTTTTTAAATTCAATGTTTTTGCTGATCATCGGGTTTTCTCTGGCCCTGTTATCGGCGGTCAGCCTGGGGGTTTTAATAGGCTGGGTAACGCGGCTCCGTAATACCTTTTTCCCGATAGTTAAGGTGTTAAGCCCGATACCGGCGCTGGTCTATACTCCCTACCTGATAGGGATCATGCCGAGTTTTCGATCCGCCTCGATTCTGGTAATTTTTCTCGGTGTCTTCTGGCCCAATTTAATTTCAATGATCTCTTTTGTCGGCAAGGTGGATCGTAAAATAATAGACAGTGCGAAATCCCTTAATGTCAAAAGGGCAACCATGCTTTATAAAATCATCCTGCCCTACGCAATTCCAACGCTGATTGACGGCCTTTCGCTGGGAGTTACCTTTTCATTTATGACATTGACGGTGGCGGAGATGATAGGTTCCAGTTCAGGCATGGGTTACTTTGTGAAACGGTTTGCCGATTACGGAAATTATACAAATGTACTGGCGGGCATCATATTTATTGGAATCGTAGTAACGATTTTGAATTCGTTCATCAATATTTTAAAAAGAAAAATAGTAAAGTGGTGACAGGCGGATGCACCAAAAAAACCGGCAAGGAGTTGTCATGGCTGAGATTGCGCAAAGTTTAACCGATTTAATTGGCAATACGCCGCTTCTTAATCTTGGAAAATACGGCAAAGAAAGAAAATGCCAGGCCCATATTATTGCCAAGCTCGAATATTTTAATCCTCTGGGAAGCGTTAAGGACAGGATCGCCCTGGCGATGATAGAGGACGCGGAAAAGAGGGGTATTTTAAAACCTGATTCGGTCATTGTTGAGCCGACAAGCGGCAACACAGGTATTGGACTGGCCTTTGTCGCGGCAGCAAAGGGTTATACTATCATTCTGGTAATGCCTGACAGCATGAGCGAGGAACGGCGGAAACTGCTTAAAGCTCTTGGCGCCGATCTGGTACTGACTCCCGGCAGTGATGGAATGAGAGGAGCCATTCGCAAGGCCGAGGAACTGGAAGCCCGGATTGAGAATTCCTTTATGCCCCAACAGTTCAACAACATGGCTAATCCCGAGGTTCACAGACAAACCACGGCAGAGGAGATTTGGCGGCAAACCGGCGGCGATATAAAGGCAATCGTGGCGGGAATCGGTACCGGCGGCACCATCACCGGCGTCGGCACCAGGCTGAAAGAATTGAATCCGGCGATCAAGGTTGTCGCCGTTGAGCCCTGCGATTCACCGGTTCTGTCAGGCGGAAAACCCGGCCCCCATAAAATACAGGGGATAGGCGCGGGCTTTATTCCAAACGTACTGAATCGCGGCATCATTGATGAAATATTTACCGTCAGAAACGAAGATGCCTTTGAGGCATCCCGTGAAGCCGCCCGCCTGGAAGGCCTGCTGGTAGGAATATCATCGGGGGCGGCGCTGTTTGCCGCTGCCGGCGTGGGGCGCAGGCACGAATATGCCGGGGGTAACATTGTGGTAATCCTGCCTGATACCGGGGAACGGTATCTGTCTACCCAGTTGTTTGATATTTAGGGGGAAACGGTGACCTGTATTGAAAGGCCGAGATTTTCATGCGCCCTGGGGGGCGCTCTGGCAACCATCAGCGCTCTGCCGAAGGTAGTACCCATCATCCATGCCGCTCAGGGCTGCGGAGGCAATCTGTTTACCGCCGCCTATGCCGGAAGCGGTTATTACGGATCGGGTTATTGCGGCGGCCAGTCGATGCCCAGCAGCAACGTGGTGGAACACGACATAATATTTGGCGGGGCGGAAAGGCTGGAAGAAGAAATAAAAACCACCTTTGAATTGATCGACGCCGACAATTTCATAGTGGTTACCGGCTGTATGACTGAAATTATAGCCGATGATATCGCCGGCGTGGTCAGGAATTTTCAAAACGGCGGGCGTACTATTTTTTCGGTTGAAACAGGCGGATTTAGAGGGAATTCCTACGATGGTTACGAAAGGATCATGAATGGGATTTTCGATCATCTGACGGATTTTCCGGATAAAAAAGACAAAGGGCTCGTAAACATACTGGGCATAATACCCTCTTATGACCCGTTTTTTCGCGGCGATCTGGAAGAAATCAGGCGAATACTGACCATGCTTGGCTTGCGGGTCAACACCTTCTTTACGCCGGATCAAACCATTTCCAATATTAAATCCGCCGGTTCGGCGGCGCTTAACATTGTTTTTTCCCAAAGTTACGGTGTTGACCTGGCGGAAAAAATAAAGAACGAACAGGGCATACCTGCTTTTATAACGGATCTGCCAATCGGCGCCCTGGCCACGGAAAAGTTTGTCAGCGATCTTTCGGATTATATTGAAATTCCGGAATTGGCGTTAAACCGTGTGCTGGAAGAAGAAAACCGTATTTACTACAACTATGTTGACAGGATCGTCGACCTGTATGCGGACATGGATCTCCGTCAGAATGCCGTCATAGTATCCAACGCCAACGGGGCGGTTCCGTTTACCCGTTTTGTTTACGATGAACTTGGCTGGAATCCTGAACATGTATATGTGACGGATATTCTTTCCGAAACCAGAAAAAAACGGGTAACGGAGGCGTTTGAATGCGCCGGCGTCTCTGACGCGGAGATGGTTTTTGAAACCGATACTTCCCTCATCCGGAAGAATTTCTTTAACTCATTACCGCAGTTTGTTCCGGAAAAATATTTTGATGGATTTTCACCGGCCTATGTTCTGGGAAGCTCACTGGAAAAGGACCTGGCGGCGTCCCTGCAGGCGGTCCTTCTGACCGTCAGTTTTCCGATATTAAACAAGTTAATCGTAGACAAGAGTTATGCGGGCTGGCGCGGAGGCCTGCACTTGATGGAAGATATTGCGACCTCTTTGGTTCAAAATCGATAGACAGGAAAAAAGGAGCGGCTCTATGAGCTATATTGACAACAAGGTACCGCCGACAAGAGACACCCGGCTTAAGATATGCGCCGGCTTCGGCGGATCGGTGGAAGATCTGCTGGGTTGTTCAAAAAGAGGATGCGTCTTCGCCAAGGACCGGAGCTTTTCACAGACGGGGTCCTGTCAAATGTACCTGAGCCTGGCGATGGTGATGACCATCCCTGATTCGGTGACCGTCCTGCACGGTCCCGTAGGCTGCGGTTCCCATGCGTACATGATGGAATTTCCGATAAAGACCGGCAGTACCGGCAGGGGATTCCAGCGTTCTTCCTTCCTCTGGATCAGCACCAATTTGGGCGAGAGCGATATAATAGGCGGCGGTGAGCAAAAACTTAAAGAAACCGTTCAATATGTTGATACGGAGTTTCATCCCAGGGTGATTTTTGTTGTTTCAACCTGTGCGCCGAATATTATCGGCGATGACCTTGACGAGATATGCGACGGCCTTAGGAACGAATTGACCGCAAAGATTGTCCCCCTGCACTGTCCCGGTTTTAAAACCAGGGTAAATGCCACCGCCTACGATACGGTCTATCACGGCCTGGCGAAAAACCTGGAATTTGAACCAAAGCCCTTTGTTGATTTTCGCCCCTTCAATAAATACGATCCGAATTTTGATATTGAATCGGCAAAATACAAATACAAAAAATCACGCACCGTAAATTTATTTAACGCTTCCGCCATAGGGGTTCCCGACGAGAAGGAAGTTGTCAGGCTGCTTACCGCGATGGATTTGAAGGTTAATATATCCACGGAATATTCAAGCCTTGACGATTTTCGGCTGCTTTCAGAGGCGTCCCTCAACATCAGCATGTGTACTGTGCACGATGACTACCTGTTGGACATTTTAAACAAGAGATACGGAACGCCCTGTCTGATTTTAAACATGCCGATTGGCATTCAAAACACCGGTGAATGGCTCCGGGCGATTGCCAAAAAAACCGGTGATACGGAAAAGGTGGAAGCGATAATCAAAAAGGAGGAAGCCGACTTAATGAAGGCCCTGGAACCGATGAGGGAGAAGATTAAAGGGAAAAGGGTCCTGTTAAACGGAGGGGTCATCAGGGTTGCCTGTATGGCGGTTCTTCTTAAGGAACTTGGGGCGGAGGTGCTGGGAGTCCGTCCCTACCACTATGACAGTCTGAGTGATCCCATATACGAGAGGCTGGCGGAGGAATTTCCGGGAATCGATGTTAACGTGGCCTCCAATCAGGTATATGAACTGGTGAATATTATCAAGCGCGAAAAACCGGATTTGGTGTTTGCGCATCCCGGCAGTAACGCCTGGGTGGTAAAGGCCGGCAGTGTCTGGATTCCGCTGTTTGCGCCGGCAAAAAATTATTTAGGGTATCGCGGCGTTTATGATGTAGCCCGCAGCATGGTCAGATCCCTGCGAAATCCCAGTTTCTCAAAAAACGCGGCCGAGAGAATTCCTTTGCCGTTTCGGAAAGACTGGTATGCAAAGAATCCCTATAGTTATATTGCGGCGCCGGTTGAAATTTAGATAAGGGAGGAAGAAGATGGGCAAGAAAATTAAACAGATCGCAATCTACGGAAAGGGCGGGATTGGGAAATCAACGACAACCTCAAATTTGAGCGCGGCGCTTTCCGAACTGGGCCTGAAGGTGATGCAATTTGGCTGTGATCCCAAGAGTGACTCCACAAACACCCTGCGGGACGGTAAATACATTCCAACGGTACTGGATACTCTGCGGGAAAAGAGCGTGATTAAGGCCAGTGAAGTAATATTTGAAGGTTTTAACAACATCTACTGCGTGGAGGCGGGAGGTCCCCAGCCGGGGGTGGGATGCGCGGGACGAGGCATCATAACGGCGGTTGAGCTTTTCAAACAGCAAAAAGTTTTTGAGGATCTTGATCTTGATGTGGTGATTTATGACGTGCTCGGCGATGTGGTTTGCGGAGGATTTGCCGTGCCAATCCGGGAGGGAATCGCCGAACATGTATTTACCGTATCGTCCTCCGATTTTATGTCAATTTATGCTTCAAACAATCTTTTTAAGGGGATCAGCAAGTATTCTCATTCGGGAGGGGCGCTTCTTGGCGGAGTGATCGCCAATTCCATGGGAACGCCCTATTCGCAGGAAATCATCAACGATTTTGTCGCAAAAACGGCTACGCAGGTGGTGGAATATATTCCACGTTCGATAACGGTTACCCAGAGCGAATTACAGGGGAAAACAACCATAGAAGCGGCGCCAAAATCCGCACAGGCGGAGGTCTATCGTTCATTGGCAAGAAAGATTGCCGATCATACGGAATCGAAGGTGCCCACCCCGCTTGAAGTTACCGCGCTTCGGGAATGGGCAGGCAAATGGGGCGATCATCTCCTTGCGGTGGAGCAGGGAAAGATCACCTCTCCCGGAGATGCGATTTAACAACATTATGGGAAACGGGGGTGTCCATGCAGAATAAAGAAATACATATAATCAATCTGAAAAAGTCCTTGTCACATCCGTGTTTTAACGGATGCGGCGGAAAAAATACGCGGATACATCTGCCCGTTGCCCCTGCCTGTAATATTCAGTGTAATTACTGTGTCCGCAAATACGAATGTGTCAACGAAAGCCGTCCGGGAATTACCGCGAAGGTCTTATCGCCGGAAGAAGCGTTTGGCCGGTATGTTGACGCAAGAGAACGGCTTGGCGGCATCGATGTTGCCGGTATTGCCGGTCCCGGCGACGCCCTTGCCGAATTTGAAAAGACCAGGGAGACCTTTACTCGGATCCGCGAAAGAGGGGACGGCGTTATCTTTTGCCTTTCCACCAACGGACTCATGCTGCCCTTCTGCGCGGATGAACTTGCCGAACTCGGCGTGTCTCACGTGACTGTCACGGTGAACGCCGTTGATCCGGCGGTTGGAAAACGGATTTACCGTTATGTCCGATTTCAGGGGAAACACTATACCGGCACGGAGGCGGCTGCGCTGCTGCTGGAAAATCAGATCGAAGGCATCAAACGCCTGGGGGAACTTGGCATTGTCTGCAAGGTAAATATTGTCATGATCAAGGGGATTAACGATGCGCATATTCCCGCGGTGGTTGAAAAGATGAAGGAATTGGAAGTTGGCACCACCAATATTATGCAGCTCATACCGGTTCAGGGGAGTCTTTTTGAACATATCCCCCTGGTCAGTAATGCCGAAATTATGGAAATGAGAAAAAAATGCGGCGAAATTCTTCCCCAGATGTATCATTGCCGCCAGTGCCGGGCCGATGCGATCGGCACCCTGGACGAGGATATTTCCCGCGCCTTTGGGGAAGAAAGGCATGCGTCCTGTTCCGCTTCGGCTTCTGAACTGGCCGGGAAGGAGCATCACCCGCCGATCCGCTTTGCCGTATCGTCAAAAGACGGGTTTATCGTAAACCAGCATTTTGGGCACGCCACGGGTTTTTATATTTATGAATACGCCGGGGGACAGGTAAGTTTTATTGAAAGACGCGAGGTATCTCAGTACTGCGGCAGCGAAAAGGGCTGCGGTGATCATGAAAGCAAAATGCTGTCAATTTTCAACACCATTCAGGATTGTTCCTGCGTCATCACCATGCGGATCGGCGAAGCTCCGCGCCTTATGCTTGCCGAGAAGGGCATCAGGTTTTATACAACCTACAATTATATAGTCGACGCGGTACGGGAAGGGGCGGCGTCATTTAATAAACCGGAATAGGGAATACCTCTAGGGAAGCACTGATTTATTCAATCGAGAATAAATCAGTGCATACTTTAATGTGGTTTTTCGCAGTTTTCCGCAGGAAAACGAGAAAAACAATAGGGCAATGCTGATTAGCGTCAA
>JAISQR010000512.1 GCA_031274035.1 Treponema sp.
TGGCTGGATATGGCTGAGATAGAGCTGAATGTCATGACGAGGCAGTGCCTTTCACGCAGAATAGACACTATTGACACATTGCGGAATGAACTTCTCGCATGGGAATCTGATCGTAATTCCGGTACCGCAAAGATAAACTGGCATTTTTCAACAGGAGATGCCAGGGAAAAATTGATATCGTTATATCCCAATTTCGAGATTCAGGAGCTATGAGCTGGCTTCAATTATACTAATTGTCAGCGATACAATACACTAGCCTTTTTACACATACATGCCCGTGTGCGGCGGCTTGGCGGCATGCCGCGGTTCTTCCCTACTTTTCTCCGTGTTCCCGTATCTTTTGGGGCGGCAGCCATTTGCGGAGACAGCGGTTAAGGGATTCAAATTCTACAGGCTTGGCAAGAAAATCGCTGAACTGATTCTCCCTAAACATCTGCTGCGCGCCGTTAATGACATTGGCCGTAAGGGCGATAATCGGAACCGTTGCATAAACGCCGCCGGACGCGCGTATGCGCCGTGTAGTTTCCAAGCCGTCCATTTCAGGCATCATGTGATCCATAAAGATAATGTCGTAGACATTGCCGCCGGCAAGTTCCAGTGCGGTTTTTCCGTTCTGGGCCAGATCGGGCTTAATATCAAAACTTTCCAGCATGGCCGCGCAGATATCCAGGTTGATCTCTATATCGTCTACCACAAGGATCCTGGCTTCCGCGGCGGAAAATTCTTTGAGCGTTTCCTCTTCGCTCTCTTCGGTAAGCGCCGCGGCGGGAGTATAGGGCAGCCCTACGGAAAAAATGGAGCCTGTTCCATACTCGCTTTCGATCCAGAGATCGCCGCCCATAAGCCGGCAGAGTCTGTAACAGATAGCCAGCCCAAGGCCCGTACCGATTATATTCCGGTTCTTGCGGATATCAAGCTGTTCAAAGGGCTTGAAGAGTTTTTCCATATCCTCCTTGCGTATACCTATCCCCGTATCCTTTATATCGAAGCGCAGCGTGTGTACGGGCGGATCCTTGCTGTTATCCGTATCTAGGAAGGCGGAAAACTCAACACAGCCCTCACGGGTATACTTCAAGGCATTAGAGAGGAGATTGGTTAAAACCTGTCTTGTGCGGTTTTCATCGCAATAAACAATATCCGGCAGGTTTGGATCAATCGAAAAATTCAAGGCAAGATTCTTTCCTCTGTAAAGGACGATGAACATGGAGTTTAGATTATCCAGAAGGGCGCGAAGGTTAAAATTGGAATTGATAATATCCAGCTTGCCGGCTTCGATTTTGGAAAAGTCCAGAATGTCGTTGATGATAGTAAGGAGGGAATGAGCGGATTTTTTCATATCCCGCAGATGCTTGCTCTGTTCCGCATTCAGTTCTGTCCGGGCAAGTATCTCGTTCAAGCCAAGAATGGCGTTCATGGGTGTTCTAATTTCGTGGGACATAACCGCAAGGAAATCGGATTTGGCATTGTTGGCGGTTTCGGCCCGCTGCTTTTCCCGCATAAAATCAGTTAGATCGATGAACACCATCATAATCCCCGCGTGTATACCCGCTCCTTCGCCCTTGGCGCTCTCTATATTCATAAAATTAATAGAATAAAAACGATTTTCGCCGGATTTGGAAAAATCCATCCATTTATTGATATTCTGTGTCTTTTGAGTGGCTTTGAGCGTTTCTACCAGAATTTTTAATTCTTCCAGTTCATCGGCGCCAAGGAAGGGGGTAAAAATGTCGTAATAGGTACGGTTTCTCAAGTAATCAATATTCGGCGTACCGGTCAGGGTAAGGAACATCCTGGTACCCAATACCAGCCTTTCTTCGTCGTCAAAAAGCAGGATAATATTAGGGCAGTTTTCCAGGAGCATGTCCGTATAGGCTTTCTGTTTGGCATTATCGGCCGCCAGCGCCTGGCCAAGGGCTTCCTTGGCCTCTACGGTCCTGGTAACATTGACAAGGAAATTTTGAGTAATCCGCAGTTCCCTGGATAGTTTAGAGTTTTGCTGTTTCAGTTCTTTTATTTCTTCTTCCGGGGACGGCACAAGGCTTCTCCTTTCTACGGATTAAAGGATACAGAGGATAAAGGTATTATTATGGAAACGGTTGATCGCCGTTCCATCTTTTGCGGAGGATTGCTTTATCAGTGTAGGGCATATCTCTCCGCCTGAATAGGCCATAAGGAAGGGAAGTTTATCCCCAATTTCCTTCTGCACAAGTTTTATCTCCGCAAAAAGTTCGCTCCCTAGGGACATGTTCCGTGAAATACAGGAGTATATCAGTATACCGGATGAATTACTGAGGCCCTTCAAGGCTTCCTGTACGGCTTTACGGCTGGTAAGGAGTACATCATCCTTATCGAAAACTCCGATATAGAGGGTTGAACCCCGCGGCATGGCGCCGGCGCAGATCGCATGCTTGTTTTCATTAAGGCTGATAAACACCTTTGACACAGGCGGCGTGCCGTCGTTGTAATCCACCATAAAGGGCAGGGATGTCATAGCATAGCTGGTTTCGCTGGCCTTGGTAAGCCCCATGCTTTCAAAGTATTCCGTTACCGGCCTTCCATTTACTTCCTTGAGGATATGCCCTTGGGAAGAGGTGATAAGCGCCGGTTTATCGAAAAATTTATCTTTCGATATGGTGGCCAGGAAAAACCTGGGATTGAGATCTCCGTATACAAGGATCATGGCCATACGGTCGCGGTATTTATCGCCGTTATAGAGCAGGTAACATTCCCTAAAATCTATGGTATCGTCCACCGCAAGCGTACCGAAACACGGCGCCCCGCCTGAAACCCTGGTCAGTACATTCACATACTCATCTCCTGAATTTTCCGGCATAAAGGGCGCGTATACAAAGACAAGGCAGGGCTTCCTGTCCGCCTGAGCGGACGCGGCATAGGTTTTTTCGATAATACCGGCGGCCGAAGTTTCCGCTCCAGGCGGGAAAGGCCCCCGGAGCGGGGGGGTAAGAACGCTCTTGAAGCTGATATCATCACTGGTAAGCACCATAAGCGTGAGAAGCAGGTTTGCGGATACATCATTAAGCCCCTGCATGGGGCTTATGGTTCCGCATACATCAAAAGGCAGGGCGCCGCAGACAGCCTTTACCGTATCCGCGTTGGCAAATTCGTAATGGCAGGCTATGATCCCCACCGTGTTTTTAAGCAGCTTATTATCCATATCAAGCTGGGTTTTAATATCATTGATAGCGGCGTCCGTATCATCAATATTCTCGGTGGATGCGGTTAAAATTCGAATCATTTCAATTCTCCTTAAACTTCAGTTTTGGGACAGGCTCATTTTACAAAAAATTTTACATGTTTTTAGAGATAAATCAAGTGCATGAATAGACTTCGATCAGCGGTTTTACTTTTAAGAAATTCAACCGCGAAAGGCGCGAAAAGACACGAAAAAGCCAAAGTACGCTGCTTCCAAGTACCGCGAAAATACCCGAATTTGAAGAATTTTAACCGCTAAGTACACATCGAACCGCGAACCTTCGGTTCGATGGTTCGCGAACACAAAGGAAGGACGGAGTCCAGAGGGTTGCCCTCCAATTTTTCTTCCCTTTGTGCACACAGACCATAGGTCTGATGTGCCCCGGAACCCCTGGGTGCCGGGGCGGTAAAATTTTTTCGTTCTTAAGTTTGGGTCAAGAATAACGCTCTGCCTCCCCCTCGTGAGCGGATTCTTGGGCCCGCCATTCTTTTTCTTCCCTTCGCAGTTGTTTTCTTTTCGTACATTTCGTGTTTAAAAGTAAAACCGCTGGAAATGTCCTTTCCCCCCTTAAGCGGCATGAGAGTCAGGCTGGCTATTTTTTAGTATTTGCAGTTCCGGGGCGGGGAAGGGCTTTGTTTGATTTGAGTATCTGAAACAGACGGCATTCAAACCGGACTGCATAGTTATTGGTTATCGTCCGCTCATGCTCAAAACACAGGATGTCCGTGAGATCCGCCGTTCAAGGGTATATGGGCATCCGCCGTCTCCGTAATGAAGAACCCAGGAGCAAGCGCAGACCAAAGGTCTGACGGGGTATGGTTGTTCTCATAAGGTATTTATTCAAGTTTCCTTATGAACGCCCCCAGATGCTCCCCCGCGAAGCGGGTTCTTGGGTATTAAACCCTCAATACGAATAAACTTGTTTTAAACTATCCATGAAGCAGCGCCTCTTTGCGCTGCTTCCAAGAGAAAACGAATCCCCTCGTTTCGATAAACAGCGGTAGATTTTTATGATTGGAGGTGTTATATTCTGAAATTAACATACCTCGCTGCAAGCTCGAACCTTCGGTTCGGCGGGGTATGGATTCCGGCCTTCTAATCAACGAAATTTGGCTAGGATGTTCGGGTGAAAGGGGGATTGTATGAAAAAGCTGGCGGGTTGCGTTGTTTTTCTCGCGGTTCTTGGGGGCTGTTTCCTGATGCCGGGGGGCGCCGGAGGGTCTCAAGCCGCGGCGGGCCGGGAGCGGACGGCGCTTTTGAAAAAATATATGCCCCTTGCGGCGGCGGACGGGGCGGTGAAGGTGGCGGTGGTTCGCAATCTTTCCGCGGGCGATCACACAAAGCAGTTTCTTGAGGGGTGTGTCTCCGAGGGGCAGGCGCTGGGGTTTACCGTTGACACGTTTATTACAGACGGGGATGATGCCAAGTGTCAGGCGGCGCTGGCGGAGGCGATTGGCAAGGACTACGACGGCCTTATTCTGTCCCACGGGGGAGGGGCGTATACCTACAACGCGCTTAAACCGGCGGTGGACAAGGGGATGGCGGTGGTTACGTTTGACTCGGTTCCCTATCCTAACGGGGATCCGGCCGGGCAGATTCTGAGGGGGGTAACGAGTACCGCTCAGGACGACGCGAAACTTGCCTATCTGTCTTTGCAGGCCCTGGTTAAGAGTTTTGAGACGGATGGGCGGCCCCTCCGGGTTATTCGGGCGTGGATGGGGCCGGGGATTCCGCCGCTGGATCGCCGGCAGCTTACCTACGATCAGTATGTCCGGGCGGGGGCTATTGTCGAGGCGGCTTTGGCGGCGCCCAGTGATTTCGCCAATCCCCGCGCCGGCACTCAGGCCGCGCTGGCCGCTTTGCTTCCGCTGCATCCCGAGGGGACGGTAGACGCGATTTGGGGTTCCTACGACGAGCTGGCGAAGGGCTGCCTTGACGCCCTGGACGCCGCGGGGCGGAAGGACATCAAACTTATTTCTATTGATATTTCCAACGATGATATTAGCCTCATGCTTTCTCATGCCGATGTCTGGGTGTCTACGACCGCGGCGGATCCCAAACTGATAGGTATTGTTGATATGCGTATTCTGGCGGCGAAGTTTGCCGGTGAGTCTACCCCGGACACGTACAATTTTGACGTGCAGGAAATAAAGACCACGGTGCTGAACAGTTCTATCACTATGGCGAACATCGCGGCTGTGCGCTACGGCTGGGGAGCGGAAAAGGGTGTGTTTGATCGGTACGGCTGGATGGCGGACATAAAAGACGCTGCCGTTAGGTAAGGAGTGCGCCCTATGAAATTAAAGATTCGGTTAAGTCTTATGGTGATCGCCATTGTGGTAGCGGTTATCGCGGTTTTCGCCGGTGTGCTGCTGTTCCAGGCGCGGACGCTCCAGGAAAACGCGGCTGCGGAGAATCTCAAAAACCTTGCGGGCCTTGCAGCCTCCGAAATAAAGGACGATTTCGAGCGGTATCTGCACACGGTTACGACCCTCGCTGCGGTTATGAGCGGGTATGAGCGCATGGAGCCGGAGATGCGGCGTACAAACTACGATGAGATGCTGCGCTCCCTTATGGAAACTTCCCTTGAATTTTTCAGCCTCTATACGGTGTGGAAGCCTGACACCCTCGACGGCCGCGCAGGGGAGCTTGCGGGAACAAGCGGTACAGACGCGAGCGGGGAATATATGACCTGGTTTGTCAGGCAGGGCTATTTCTCGGAAATGCGGGCTTATGGGGAAAACCCGGCCTACCGCTCCATCCTCAGCCGCCTGGACACGATGCATACGCCGGTCGTCAGTAATCCCGTAGCGGAGTTTCTGAACGGGAAGCATCTCTACCTTGTCAACATTGAAGCGCCTATTATCCGGGACAGGGATCAGTCGGTTATCGGCATGGTGGGGATAACCTTTGATCTTGCCCGCACTCAGGAGTTTCTCATTCAGCAGCCCCGGCCCTACGGGGGGCATTCGGGCGCGTATTTGATGATCTACGCCAATGACGGCACTATAACCGCCCACCCTGACGCGGCGGCTGTCGGGAAGAACTACCGGGATATCATGGCGGAGCGTATCGGGGACGCGGGGCTGCGCATGGTGGCGCAGTCCCTCAGCACCGGAAGGCCGGGTTGGAGCGAACACAACGGCCTGTTCTTTCAAAGCTACCCGTTTTATGTGGAGCAAAACAACGCTCCTTGGACGATCATCATTACGGTTCCCACGGGGGTCGTGTTTGAAGCGGTTACGATTATGACCCGGTTTACGGTTATGTTCGCCATTGCCGCGATTATCCTGTCCGGGGCTATCAGCTTCTTGGCGGCCGCGCGGATTGCCAAGCCTATTATGTATATCTCCCGCTCGCTGAAGGATATTTCCGAGGGCGCCGGGGATTTGACCCAATCTATCGCCCTTGAAAGCCGTGATGAAACCGGCGACCTGGCTCAGTATTTCAACAATACCCTGGGGAAGATACGGACCTTGGTTATGACTATTAAGCGCCAGGCTGCCGCGCTTTTTGATATAGGGAGCCTTCTGGCGGTGAATATGAATCAAACCGCGAGCGCGGTCAACCAGATTACCGCTACTATCCAGAGTATTAAAAATCAGGTGGTGAACCAGTCCGCGGGCATAAGCGAAACGAACGCCGCTATGGGACAGATTACCGCCAATATCGACCAACTCAACACGCATATCGACCGCCAGAATGAAAGCGTCGCCGAGTCTTCCGCGTCAA
>JAISQR010000536.1 GCA_031274035.1 Treponema sp.
TACACAACATGCGCGGCTTTTTTCCACTTTGCCATCTTTTCTTCTCCTTCTGGCATTATGGCATAGCCGTCAGTACATGACCACCGCCAAAGGCGGTGGTTTTTTAAGTTTTAATAAAAAAACCAGCAGAAGAAGTGGGAGGATCATCAAGAAATACAGGTAACCTTCACGCTTTCTTGCGTTCGTTGCCAAAAACCCGGATTTTGATATTGTTTCTTGCTTAGCAACGCTGCCTTTCATTTTTTTGCATGATATCTTTGAACCGTTTATTATACAATGAACGATTAAGACAAAAATAAGATTTTTTTGTCCGTTTTAGATTTTCATGTAAGCATGTTTTGTGATGGTCAGGATATGACATTGTGTACCGATAACGCCGCTGTCATATATATGAAGGCAACGCCATCTATAGCGTATACCAGCTATAAATTACTTGAGAGTCGCAACGCCAGGACATAATTAACTGGTTTTGTAGTAAAATTCTTCATCACGCATAGTCCTTAGTATCTCTCTGAAGGCGGATAACGCCCCAGTTTTGGCAAAAACGCGTGAAAATCTACCGAAAATACCTGCCTCGTTACCATAATACTGGGTATCTTTTACCTCACTACTAGCAGCCACCCACTGTTGAATGTTCATAACCTTTCTGGCCTCTATTCTTAATAACAACAATAAACATAGATAATAATAATGAGGAATATAAACATTACAAATTCATGGCGGTATAGTAACCCTCTTTAATGGCATTGCCCATTTTCCGCGCTGCCATACTGTCGCCGATAACGTAAGTCTCAGGAACATGGGCCTGCTGTAGATCCTCTACCAGCTTCGATCTTGCTGACATGCCGGTAGAGAGAACAATACTGTCGGCAGGCAAAAGTATCTCATCATGGCCATCAGTTTTCACCCTAACACCTTTATTGGTGACACGAAGGCATCGGGTATTGACCAAAGTCTTAACACCCAAAAGGCCGACTCGGATGGAATTTGCTTGAGCTTCGCCACAGCCATTAGCAATCCTCGGCAGCATTTCAACAACGGTAACGCTGCAGCCGCGATTCTTGAGTTCAACAGCGGATTCGCAGCCAACCATGCCGCCGCCTATGACAATAACATCTTTACCGAATTCAAGGCACCTGTCATGCATCTTTGCGCCGAGAATGACCTTGGAGTTATCAATGCCGGGGATAGGAGGGATAACAGGGTCAGCACCGACAGCTATGATAAGAACATCGGGGGCAAAATTATTGACATATTCATGGTTAACACTGGTGTTGAGTAACACATTAATATTAGTTTTTGCCAATTTGCCTTCTATTTGGCGCCGCCAGTAAGCCATATCAATTTTAAAGTCCACATGATCGGAAAACCTGATGGCTCCACCCAAGGCAGTTTCTTTTTCGCAGAGTGTAACCTCATGGCCACATCGTGCCGCCGTCAGAGCAGCCATCATACCACCGGGACCGCCGCCTGCTACCAGGACCTTTTTTGCAACTCTGGGTGTATTGTCCGTACGTACATGATCAATTTCGTGACCAACGGTTGGGTTAATAGTACAGGTAAACCAGCCTTGTGCAAAAAATCTGTTATGACATTCGTTACAGCGCAGACAGCGGTTAATATTTTCAATGTCGTTCACGGCCAACTTTTTGGGTAAGTCAGGTTCGCATATAAGGCCGCGGCCCATAACAATCAAGTCGGCCCTGTTATCTCGGATGATTTCTTCCATTTGCAGAGGTTCATTGATACCGCCAACACAAGAAACGGGGATGTTTATAGATTCTTTGATGGCGGTGGCAAATGGCACGTTACAACCTTTTTCATAGAATACAACCGGGGACATACGGGCGGCGGCATCAGGATGATAGATACCGCCGGTAGAGCACTGGATCATGTCTACATATGGGGCGAGATATTTGATGAATTTCTTGCTTTCATCAATACCGTAACCACCTTCTATAACCTCATCGCCGGTGATACGCATATCAATAGGGAAAGCTTTGCCAACATTCTTGCGGATATTCTCAAGACACATGATGGGGAATCGGATACGGTTTTCAACGCTGCCTCCATATTTATCTGTACGTTTATTGGTGCGGGGGGAAAGAAACTGATGGATAAGCCAACCGTGTGCGGCGTGAAACATGACCAGATCGAAACCAGCGTTTTTTAAGGTTAAAGCCGCATCACCGAATTCGTTTGCCACTTCCTCCATCTGTTCTTCGTTCATTTCGGTGACTTGGACGCCTAAAGGTGTTACATAAGCGCTGGGACCCATAGGAAGTTCACCGGAATTATACTCAGGTCTGCTAAAGGCCCCGGCATGAGACATCTCAATGGAGATTTTAGCGCCATAGCGATGGACAGCATCGGCCATATCACATAATCCGTTATAAGCCCCCGGATCGTTAATATGGAGCGCCAAACCGGCGGCGCCGTTTTTTCTGCCAACGTAGGATTCACCAATAGTGATAAGGGCTACACCGCCTCTTGCAAGGCGTTCGATGAAGGCGATGTCTCGTGCTTTAAAAACGCCGTTAGGATCCCGCTCCAGGAGGTTCATGGGTGCCAGGCAAATGCGGTTTTTTAAAGTTACCGAGCCAACCTGGATCGGACTCAACAGATTAGGAAAATATGGATTCATACATCCCATCACTTGTAATTTTTGACGTAATCGTCGAGCTGCCTTTGCAACACGGCGCGGACCTTTTCAATGCCCGCGGCGGTCATGTTATCCCGGTACGCCTTAAGGCCAGACTCCATGTCCACATAGCCCAATTCCAGGGGCCACCAGTACTGCTGATGTACGCTGATACAGGCGGCATATTCGGTTTCCACCGAAGTGGTGTCGATGACCAGGGACCGGAATTTTTGGGATTTCACTCCGTCCTTGATATACGCGTCAAAGGCGGCCTTTCGTTCTCTAAGGTCGGGGGGAGCGCCTACCACGGGGAGCATAAATTCATTGGTCCGGGCGGCCCAAAGGTTAGAGAAACTGTACATATCGGTGTTGATGGCTCTGATCCACGTTTGGCCGCTTTCGGTCACTAGCTCGTAACTTTTACCTTCTACGCCGTAAAAGAAAGCCTGGAAAACCTGCTCATCATTGGTGATGTAATCATAAAGGGCAAGAGCCCGCTCGGGATTCTTTGAAGTGGTGGGCAGGGCCAGGGCATCCTGGGTAAATGGCATATTGGAAACATCTGACACAAAGTTATCCCACCGTACATCCCATTCAGGATGATTCCGGTACTGCTCTTCCCAGGTATCGATATTGTGGAAGTAGACAGCACTTCTCCCGTTCTTGAATTTTTCACTATCCGAATCAGAAAGACCGGACTTATAGATAAATCCTTTATCGTTCCAGCGTTTCATCATGGTCAGGAAATCCCGTACCTTCCCGTATTCCCACCAGGTAAAGAGTTTCGGATTCGATTCCCTGGGATCAATGAAGAAGAAATCATTGATGCTACCCTTGACCGGAAACATTCCATCAAAGTAGATGAAATGTTCGTCAGCATCGGAACCGGACTGGTAGACCTGATAGGGTTCAATACCGGGGTTGTTGGCGTGGACAATCTCCAGGAATTTTTCCAGGTCCTCAAAGTTGTTCATCTTGCCGTCCCAGCCGTAGGGGGTCGCAAGATCGGCCCGGTATACCGGTCCCCCGGCGGAATAAGTAGCCTGCAGGGTGGGGATGCAGTAGAGGTGGCCGTTTACCGTTGCCTGCCCCAGGGCGGTCTTGGACTGCCGGGCGTAGTTTTTGGGGGCATATTGGGGCCAAAGTTTATCCAGTTCCATGAAGGCCCCCCGCTGGGCCAGGGACGCGAAGTTAAGCCAGGTGGCTGTATAGGTCATATCAAACTCTTCGCCTGATGAAAACAGTATGGGGTACTTGGTTGGCCATTCCGCCCAGCCCAGCCAATTCACTTTGAGAGTCGCGTTAACCTTTTCCAAAGCTATCTTGTTGAAGTTTTCATAAAGCTCCATCTGTCTGGGGGGTTCCACACCGATGATATACATACTTAATTCAACCCGACTTGATGTGTCCAAAACACCGGTGTCCGCTTGCGCTTGCTTACCCCTGGCGAAAACGCTAAGCGATTGCAGGAAGACCAGGATAACCATTCCAAAAATCCATGTTCTTTTCATTTCTTTCCTCCACAAATATATTGTATTTGAAAATCCTTTCATCCTATGGGTGAAGGATAATTTCCATTAAAAAAAATATCAGCCTTTAACCGAACCTATGGTTACCCCTTTGATAAAGTATTTCTGCACAAAGGGGTAGAGCAGCACGATTGGGCCCGTGGCCACCACCGCCATGGCCAACTTAAGCGAATTGGTAGGCAGATTCTCAACCCGTATGCCCACCTGGCTGGCAATCTGGGCCAGGGCCTGGGCCTGCATCTGGAGATCGTACAGCATATACTGGAGAGGGTACTTCGTATTGGTGTTGATATACAACATGGCATTGTACCAGTCGTTCCAATACTCCAGGGCCATAAAGAGCCCGATGGTCGCCAGACCCGAAGGGAGCAGGGGCAAGATGATTCTGATAAAAACCTTAAATTCCCCGGCGCCGTCAATCTTTGCCGATTCAATGAGGGCCTGCGGTATGGCGGCCACAAAGCTCCGCATGATAAGCAGGTAGAACACGTTAAACATCCCCGGCAGTATCAGCGCCAAAAAATTGTCCTTGAGGTGGAGGTAACGGATATAAAAGATGTAGGTACAAACCATGCCGCCGTTAAAAAGGGTGGTAAAATAAAAAAAGAAGGAGAGGATATTCCGGTATTTGAAAGACTTCCG